>JAUQXD010001229.1 GCA_030834835.1 Thermoflexales bacterium
CGCCTGGCTTCAAACCGGGCGAAGACTCGACCCAGGATGCGTCAAAAGCAGCGATGCGATAATCGGGAGAGTGGCTGTGCATGGGGAATGTGCCCACCTTTGACTACCTCAAGACCTGAGTCGATAATCACCATGCAGGACAGACAACACCACCAGCCGGAAGTTCAAGGCTTCCTTCAAAAACACTTTTCAGCCCAGCAGTGGAAATTCGCGCTTCCGCCGGGGAGTGGCAACGAGACCTACTTTGCTTATGGCAACGGGCACACTTACTTCGTCAAGCTGGGCGCGCAGATAACGCGCTACCAGGCGATGGCCTCGATTGGTTTAACGCCGCCGGTGCTGGCGACCGGCTATCTGGACGACGGCACATCGATCATTGTTCAAGCCTATATCGCGGGTAGAAAACCATCACGGATAGACTATCGCCGGCATCTCGATCAAATCGCGACAACCATCAATCAAACACATCATAGCGCTGACCTACAACGAGTGCTCCCTGAAGTCTCCTCCGACTTCTACAGCGTCGTTGGCCTGGAGTCGCTAACCCGCCTTCAGCACCGCTGGAATCACTACAGGGATCAGGTTCCAGAAGTCGCCGACTTCGTGGATGAAAGTCTTGCCCATCTGGCCCGACAGGTTCAACGTTTTTCAGGAAGCGGGCTGGTCGCATCTCACAACGATATTTGTAACGCCAATTGGCTTATCGCGCCCGACGGGCGACTTTATCTGCTGGATCTGGAATTGATGTCACTGGATGATCCGGCCGTGGATATTGGCGCCACGCTGTGGTGGTATTACCCGCCAGCCCTGCGGCCGCGATTTCTGGAGATTGCCGGTTACGCCGATGATGAGTCGTTTCAATTTCGGATGCGCGTGCGGATGGCGCTGCATTGCCTCAGTATTACCCTCCCGCGCGAGCGGAGTTTTGATACGTTTGACCCCGCCTCTTTTGCCGAGTCGCTCACCGATTTCAGGGCTATACTTGCCGGCGGTGAAAATCCTCAAGGCTATGATGACTGAAGTTTTCGCGCAAGGCAAAAAGCGTGTAGCCGCGGCAGGACCTCGGAGGTTTTCAGTGACCGTCCGGCAGTGGCTGACAGTCGATCGAGTTAGCCGGCCAGCGATGCTCGCCAGATCGTTGAAACCTCCGAGGTCGCTCATCGTCAATCGATCCTGAAAATCACTCGTCAAATGGAGCGAGCAACTGGCAATGGCGAACATACGTCTCACCCGCACAAGTTGGAATCAAGAACGTCCGCACACCCTGGTCATCGCCTGCTCGGATGGCCGATTGCAGGAGAATCTGGACGATTTCTTAGAACACGGCCTGGGGATCACGCACTACGATCGACTGTACGCACCGGGCGGAGGCGGCGCGTTGGTGTCCAGCGGCGTCGAATTGCTCCGCCCCGATCAGTATCGCCGGGAGTGCCGCTTCTTGCTGGCCGCTCACGGCATTCAAGACCTGTACCTGATCTTTCACGGTCCGGCGGAAGACGGGCCGGAGGAAGCGGTCTGCGGTGACTATCGACGCAAACTGCCCCGCGCCACACTCGCCGGACTACGCCAGCGCCAGGCGCAAGACGCCGACGAGTTGAAAGGCGTTGACTGGGGCACGGCGGTGCGCGTGCATACCTATCGGTGCGAGGTCACGGGCGACGATCGGATTCAGTTTGTTGAATTGTGAACGTATACGAGGAAAACAATTTCATGCCTAAATTTCGTGAGTACCAGCTTGCGGCAAAGCATGTTAAGTCGCTTCAGTGGCATGACCAAGTGCTTTTCGATTGGGTCGGTGGAGGTGATGCCTATCATCTGGATGGCCGTTTCGAGCCACGCCATGTGAACTATGCATACCGCTTCGATTCAGCTATCATGTCGCCAACCGGCAACTACGCAGTGTTGTACGAGCGACTCGGCACCAAAGGTATCCTACTTGATCGAGGCCGCATCATTCGTGAACTGAATCGAAGCTATTATCAAGCTCACGTCTATGAATACCCGATCACATTCATCCAACTGCCCGGTGGTCGCGAGTTACTTGCCCATTGCCCTGATGAATATTGCCGCATAGAATTTGAAGATGCAGCCACAGGCGAACGGCTTACCTCACGCGACGAGCATAAACCAGAGGACATCTTCTTTTCAAGGCTGGCCCCCAGCCCGGCACAGCGCTATTTGCTAATGGCCGGCTGGGTGTGGCATCCGTGGGATGTGGTCGGCGTGTACGACATCCAACAGGCGTTGATTGACCCGACGATTCTCGATGGCTGTGGCGACGCCCCTCGAACCGGTGCGGAAGTGTGTGGGGCGGGTTTCGGCGACGAGCAAACGCTTATTCTGGTCACCTCCGATGAGCCTATCGACGAGGGTGACGAAATCGATGACGATGATCCGCTGTGGAAATCAGGCCCGCAATCGCTGGCCTATTATGATTTGCCCTCGCGCGAATTTCGATCGATTGTGCACACTGAAGACATCGTGGGAAAATTCATGCCGGTCGGCAGCCGCTATCTGGTCGGCTTCTATGAGTACCCCAAACTCTTCGATCGCACCACCGGGGCCGTCGTACAGCGTTGGCCGGAACTTGCCACGGGCAAACTAACGAGTAGTATTCAATGGCATGCTGGTGACATACCACCAAGTGCGCTAGACAGCGCACATAGACGATTTGCTGTTGCAAACGCCGACTCAATAACTGTAATTGAAATCGAAGCAGATAAGTAGGCTTATATCCAGGCGTCATCAACGTCGGCGGTCACACCGTCAAGATGGAGTAAACAGTGAACGACATTGTTATCAGACCCGCCTACCCGGAAGACTTCGAGAGCATTTCAAAGTTGATTGCCGATCACAACAAAACGCCCGCGACCCACTGCATCCAGAGCGACACGAGCGAGGACTATCAGGGCATTCAGCGCGAGCTGACCGGTCTCGATTTGAGTTCCGCGCTGCGCTTCGTCGTCGCCCTTCAAGCCGATCGGTTGATCGGGACTGTGGGCTGCGAATTGGATGAAGAGCTGGGCCGGGGCTGGATGCGAGGGCCGTTCATTGTCGCGGACGTGGACGATTGGACCGCACTGGCCGCAGCTCTGCTGTCAGAACTGTCGGCCCTGCTTCTGCCAGGCATCCACTGGCTGGACAGTTTTTTGAACATTGCCAACACGCGAGGCAATGCACTTTATCTCAGCCAGGGCTTTCGTCAACTCCGGTTGGTGCATGTTTATGTTGCCGCTGCTCCCGACCAACCGCTGCCGGCCCTTACCAGCCCGTGCAACGCACTCCAGCCGCAGCGGGCGCAGGATTTTATCAATCTGCATCAAGCCATCTTCCCTCAAACTTATGCCACCGGTCAAAGAATTCTGGATCAGATTGACGACAGCCACCAGGTCTTTGTCTACGCCCGGAAAGACGAAGTGTCAGGGTATTTGTATGCCGCCCTTGAAGATAGCTCGGGCGATGGGTCGATAGAATTCGTCGGAGTCAGGGCCGATGCGAGAGGACAAGGCATCGGGCGGCAACTCCTGCAGACGGCTTTGCAGTGGCTCTTTGCGGTCAAGCGCGTCCCGCAAGCCACCTTGGTGGTGAATGACAATTTGACGAATGCCCGCGCGCTGTATGAAAGCGTTGGGTTTAGCTTGAAGTACACCGGAGTTCATGCCAGACAGGAACGGTGAAATCAAGGCATCCGAGGACCAATACCATGTCACGTTACATCGCTTTTTTACGCGCCATCAACGTCGGCGGTCACACCGTCAAAATGGATTACTTGACCCAACTCTTCGAAGAGATGGACTTCACCCACGTGGAGACCTTTATCGCCAGCGGCAACGTCATCTTCGATTCGAACGCGACCAACCTCGCCACGCTGGAAAAGAAGATCGCCAAG
>JAUQXD010001230.1 GCA_030834835.1 Thermoflexales bacterium
GCGCTGGAAGTGGCGCGTGAATTGCTGGAATTGTACGCCTCGCGCGAACTCGCGCCCGGTTATGCGTACAGTCCAGACTCGACGTGGCAAAACGAATTGGAAGCGTCGTTCGCGTACATCGAGACGGACGATCAACTGCGCGCCATCCGCGAAGTGAAGGGCGATATGGAGAAGGCGCGCCCGATGGATCGCTTGATTTGCGGCGATGTGGGTTACGGCAAAACCGAAGTGGCTTTGCGCGCGGCCTTCAAGGCCGTGCAAGACGGCAAGCAAGTGGCAGTGCTCGTGCCGACGACGATTCTGGCGCAGCAACATTACACTACGTTTACGACGCGCCTCGCAGCCTTTCCGGTCACGGTCGAGATGTTGTCGCGGTTCCGATCGGAGAAGGAACAGACCGAGATTCTGAATCGATTGCACGAAGGCAACGTCGATATTATCATCGGCACGCACCGGTTGTTGCAGCGCGATGTAAGCTTCAAAGATTTGGGTTTGCTCATCATCGACGAAGAGCAGCGCTTTGGCGTGACACACAAAGAGCAGTTGAAGAAGCTGCGCACCGAGATCGATGTGTTGACGCTGACGGCGACGCCGATTCCGCGCACCTTGTATATGAGCCTCGTGGGTGTGCGCGACATCAGCACGATCGATACGCCGCCGGAAGAACGCTTGCCCGTGGCAACGTATGTGGGCGAATACGACGACCATGTCGTGCGGCAAGCGATTCTGCGCGAACTAGATCGCGGCGGACAGGTCTTCTATGTGCACAACCGCGTCATTGGGATTGAAGAGATCAATGAACGGCTGAAGCACATCGTGCCGGAAGCGCAGACAGGTATCGGCCACGGCCAGATGGACGAACACGAACTGGAGAAGGTGATGGTCGCCTTTGTGAAGGGCGATCTGGATGTACTGCTGTGCACGTCCATCATCGAGAGCGGATTGGACATCCCGAACGCCAATACCCTGATCGTCGATCGGGCCGATCGGTTTGGGCTGGCGCAGTTGTATCAGTTGCGCGGACGCGTGGGCCGTGGCGCGTCTCGCGCCTATGCCTATTTCCTGTACGACAAGATCAGCGGGATGACGGAGGACGCGCGCCGCCGATTGGAAGCTATCCGCGAAGCGAACGAGTTGGGGATGGGCTACTCGATCGCGATGCGCGATCTGGAGATTCGCGGCGCGGGCGATATGCTGGGCATGCGACAGAGCGGGCAGATTAGCGCGGTAGGCTTCGATCTGTACACGAAACTCTTGCAGCATTCGGTCAGCCAGATGCGGGCGCTGCGTGATGGCACATTACCGCCGATGCTGACGTTGACGGGCGTGAATATCGATCTGCCGCTGCAAGCGCACATCCCCACGGATTACGTCGATGCCGAAGGATTGCGTTTACAGTTGTATCGCCGCATGGGCAACATCACCAGCGAGAGTGACATCGACGCGCTGGCGCAGGAATTGAACGATCGGTTTGGGCCGATGCCGAAGGCGGTTGAGAATTTGATGTTCCAACTGCATTTGAAGGTGCTGGCCGCGAAGGCGCGCATCACCACCATCGGGCGCGATCGAGAACGCGGCAATATCGTGCTGCGCTCGGACGCGCTGGAGAATATCGATCGCATCGGCTTGCAACATCGATTGGGCAGCCTCGCCGCCGTGCAGCGCCGCGAAATCCATCTGCCGCTGAAGGATGAGTGGCGGGTGAGTCTGGCGAGGGTGCTGGAAGTGGTGGGGCAAGAAGCAAGAGGCAGGATGCAAGAGGCGTGATGCGTGGAGCGTGGTGCGTGAAGAGCGTGCGAGGGTGGATGGTGAAGCCTCGCACGCTTTTTGTTTGGGCGACTGTCACACCGCACTGCACGCAGTGGGTGCATGTGTGCCCGAACGCTCGCTTCGCGTCGGGCATCCAGAGTGATTTTCAGGTGTCTAAGACGGTTCAGAGGTGGTCGGTGGCGTTTTTAAGTCGCTCATTGTTTGTTTTATGCTGCTCATCGACCTTTTTGAGTCGGTGAGTGTTTGTTTTATAGTGCTCAGAGGTGGTTTCGAGGCGGTCGGCGGCGTTTTTAAGTCGCTCAGTGTTTGTTTTATGTCGCTCATCGGCCTTTTTAAGTCGGTGAGTGTTTGTTTTATGGCACTCCGCGGCGGTTTTGAGGTGGTCAGCGACCGTTTCTTGACGGTCTGAGGTCATTTTTCGTGATCAAAATGGGTCTTCGCCATCAACTATATATTGCTCCCGTTCTTCCCCAACTATTCTACTGAAATCCCTGGGGCTTTCCAATCCGCCAAGTTGTTCGATTTTCGCTTGTATTTGCGCGAGATATGGAACCTTATCGTCTTTGATTTGTTTGGTTGTGTAATGCAAGAATCGCCAGTTATCCAATTCGATTTCATTTTGACGCCATGTATCATAATCAATCTGATTGCGTGAGTCGTAATGTGTTGTATAACCATCA
>JAUQXD010001231.1 GCA_030834835.1 Thermoflexales bacterium
CATTTGGATCAAAACACAGTTCTTACCGAATCTAACGGTTTTTGATACAGACAGTCGCGAGTGAGTTCGCTATACTCGCAAGGATGGGCTGGCTCGCCCGGGGCAGCCCTTTAGCCAGGGGAGGCTTGAATGAACACATTCGGGATGCGGCGCGTGTTGTATGGCTTGCTGATTGCAGCCCTGTTGAGTAGCCCGTTCCAGTCCAGTTTGCCTGCCCGCGCGCAGGATCAAACCGTGATCGATCAACCGGATCGATCGAGCGTGGAAGAGGCCCGCGCGTCAGAGGCGCGCGTGATCAGCGGCCCGATCGCGGATGCCGCACTCGATCAAGCCCCTGCGCCCGATCGAGCGGTCGTCGTCGATCGCGAAAATCCGAATTGGCAGACGGTCTATGGCACCGAAGCGGGACGTCAGTTATTGCCGCCGCGTCGATCGGAAGTGCCTGCACAGATCGAAGGCGCGACGCCGCCCTTGAACGGCTTCTGGATCACGCGCACGATCCAGTCTGGCACCAACGGCATCACGGCGATCGCTTATGCGCCCGATGGCCGCCTGTTTGCCGGGTTGAGCAATGGCGGCCTGCGTGTGTATGGCCCTAATGCGTCGGGACTTTACGGCTGGACTTCGATCACGGCCAGTCCCGGCGGCCTGCCCAGTAACTGGGTCAGTTCTCTGGCGATTTTCAACGGCGATCTGTGGGTGGGCACCCTTGGGGCGGGCGTGGGCGTGTATGATCTTAACAACGGGACATGGAGCAGCTTCACCGTCGCCAATTCACCGCTGCCCCACGACACGGTCAATCGGCTCACGCCCGTCGCTGATCCCAATGTCATCGATTACATCTGGATCAGCACGAACGGCGGCGCGGCGAAATATACGCCGAGCCGGCCGCTGCCCTCATGGAACATCATCAACACGGTCGATGGCCTGCCCAGCAACACAGTGTACGATGTGGCTGTGGACATCGACGGCGCAACCGTGACGACGTGGTTTGCCAACTACGGCGGTCTGACCTCGTGGGATGGCGCCACCTTCAGCAACGGCTTTGGCGGTGGCACATGTGTCTTCAATTACCCGAAGCGCGTCATCGTCGATCGGCAGGATCGGTTGTGGGTGATCCCGGTGGACATCGTGCCGGAGCGCGCCGAAGCGCCGCAGGCCGACATCACCGCCGGGGTATGTCGCCGCACCTTCAACGGCTTCACTTACAGCTGGACGCGCTACAACACCATCTCACCCGGCTTGCCCAACAATGACGTCAGCGACCTGAGCGAAGATCATGCGGGCCGCATCTGGATGAGCATGCAGGGTGCTACAGGCGGCGGCGCAGTTTACGACAACGGCACGTGGAAGTTGTACAAGACGCCGACCTCGCCCTTGCTTAGCAATGATCTGCGCCGCGTGCTGGCCGTGGGTGAAGCGATCTGGTGGGGGCACGGCGGCTTGAATGCGTTTAGCGTGCATTCGCCCAACTGGCTGCGCTTTAACAACGTGCCGAGTGGTGAAACGCCGCAGGCCATTTTCAACGAAGCCACGCGCACATGGATCGGCGGCGAATCGAAGATCGCCTACACCGATGGTGGGGTGTTCACCACGACGACGATCCCCGGCAACGCCAGTTACGTGACCAGTTTTGCGCGCGACGCCAACAATCATCTGTGGATTGGCACGAGCGGCAACGGCGTCTACGATTACAATAACGTGACGTTTACGCCCTACACCACGGCGAGCGGTTTGCCCAACAACGGTGTGAATGCGCTGCTCAGCGATCAACTGGGCCGCATCTGGGCGGGCACCAATAACGGTCTGGCGATGCGGGCCGAAGCGGGCTACTGGCTCACCTTCACGACGAGCACGTCACCCATCGCG
>JAUQXD010001232.1 GCA_030834835.1 Thermoflexales bacterium
TGATCCGCCAACTCATCGCCCTGACCATTAAAGACCTGAAGGTGTTGTTCAAAGACACCGGCGGCATCGCGACGCTGTTCCTGATGCCGGCCATGTTCCTGTTCGTGATGTCCAACGCACTGGCCGGCACGTTCACGCGCAGCGACAAATTGATCGACGTGCTCGTCGTGAATGAAGACCGCGGCGCGATTGGCACGACGCTCGTCGACAGCCTGGCAGACGGTGGTGGCTTCAACGTTGTCACCGATTGGGAAGGTGCCGCCCTCACGCGCGCGTCCGCCGAGCAATTGATCATCGATCAAAAGTACAGCATCGCGCTGGTCATTCCGGCTGATTTCACCGCGCAAATTCAAGCCCGATTGGGTGCGGCGAATGCAACGCCCGCCCCGATCGATCTCATCGTCGATCCGGCCACATCCGAGCAGATGCTCGGCCCTGTGAAGGGCGCCGTCGCCGGATTGGCGCAGCAGGCGGCGTTTACGAATCTCATGCCCATGGGCATCGACCTGATGCTGGATTCGATCGAGCAGAACGGCGGCAGCATTCCCGCGCCAATGCGTGATCAGATCACGGCGAATACCGATCAGACCTCGACGTTGGGCGGCGGCAACCTGGTTGAACTGAATCAGGTGCAACCGGCCGGCATAACCGTGGAGCAGTTCCCCAACACGGTCCAACAAAACGTGCCGGGCTGGACACTGTTCGGCGTGTTCTTCATCGCGTCATTGGTGGCGACGAGCATCCTTGAGGAAAAGAAAGTGGGTTCGTTCCGCCGCCTGCTGGCCGCGCCGATGTCGCGTGCCACGATGCTGCTGGGCAAATTGCTGCCGTACCTGATCATCAACCTGATCCAGATCGCGCTGATGTTCGCAGTGGGCGTGTTCCTGCTGCCGCTGACGGGTTTGCCGCGCCTCGAGTTGGGCCAGCATCCTGAAGGGTTGATCCTCGTGTCGGTGTGCGCGTCGCTCGCGGCGAACGGACTGGGCCTGCTGCTGGCCGCAGTGGGCAAAACGGTTGAGCAGGTCGGCGGCCTGAGTTCGCTGCTGGTTGTCACGATGGCGGCGGTGGGCGGCGTGATGGTACCCCGTTTCGTGATGCCGGAATTCATGCAGACGCTCAGCCTGGTGTCGCCGCATGCGTGGGCGCTGGACGCCTATCAAGACATCCTGGTGCGCGGCTATGGCATCGCCCAGATTCTGCCTGCCTGCGGCGCACTGCTGCTTTTCGCGGCAGCCTTCTTCGGGATTGCGGTGCTGAAGTTTAAGTGGGATTGATCTGACGAGTGAGTGGTCAATCGGTTGATTGGTCAACTGGTCGATTAGCAACTTGTTGACCAATCGCCGATCAACCAATCACCAATTGACTGATTACCGATTGACCGATTACCAATTAACCAGTTGCCCGATCGGACCGTACAGCCGATCGGGTTTCTGTTATTTCAGAAAGGTGGCGTATAATCGGCCCATTCTGATCGGGATGGGCGGCTTATGAATAAAGGGTTGTGGTATGGCATCGCGGCGTATGGCTGCTGGGGATTGTTTCCCATTTACTGGAAATGGCTGCACCACGTGCCGGCGATTGAACTGATCGCGCATCGCATCATCTGGTCGTTTGTGGCGCTGGTCATCGTGCTGGCGGTGATGCGCCAGTGGCGGTCGTTTCGCGTCGAGATCGCGAAGCCGCGCGTGCTGCGCCTGTATGTGCTGGCGGCGGTGCTCATCGGCATCAACTGGTTCGTGTATGTCTGGGCGGTCAATCAAGGCTACATCGTCGAAACCAGCCTGGGCTATTTCATCAATCCACTATTGAACGTGCTGATGGGCGTCATCATTTTGCGCGAGAAGCTGCGTCCGGCGCAGTGGGTGCCGATCGGGCTGGCGGCGGCCGGGGTGTTGTATCTCACACTGTTATACGGTTCGCTGCCGTGGATCGCGCTGACCCTGGCGTTTTCGTTTGGACTGTACGGGCTAGTCAAGAAACTCGCGCCGCTGGGTTCGCTCTACGGCTTGACGCTGGAAACGGGCGTGCTGCTGCTGCCGATGGTAGGGTATCTGATCTTTGCGGAAGTGAACGGACAGGGCGTGTTTCTGCATACCGACCTGGTCTCGAATTTGCTCATGCTGGGAGCGGGGCCAGTGACGGTGATTCCGCTGCTGTTGTTTGCCTCAGCCGTGCGGCGGGTTCCGCTGTCCACGATGGGCATCCTACAATACCTTGCACCAACGCTGCAATTTCTGCTGGGCGTGCTGGTCTATGGTGAGGCGTTCTCGTCGGCGCAGTTCGTCGGCTTTGGCCTGGTGTGGCTGGCGCTGATCGTCTACACCATCGAGAATGTGTGGCAGCGCCGCCGCGCCCTGTCGATTGTCGAACCTGTCTAACTCCGAGGTGAGCGATGAATTTTCTCAAGAACCTGTTCGGCCAGAAAACTGCGCCCGCTCGAAGTCTGTTGGCGCTGAAGGTGCGCTGCCGCCGCTGCGGTGAGATCATCGAGTCGCGCGTGGATGTCGCCAATGATCTCAGCGAAGATTATGACGAAGCCGGCCAGGCAACTTATCACTGCCGCAAGGGACTCGTCGGACGGCAGCATTGCTACCAGACGATCGAAGTCGAATTGCAGTTCGATGCCAATCGCCGCCTGATCGATCGCCAGATCAGCGGCGGTGAGTTCGTCGAAGAGTAATCAACCGCAAAAACACACCGCCCGATCGGGCCACGCGGCTCGATCGGGCGGTAGACTATCCGCAATTGCCTGTTTTTCAGGCGTTTTCAATCCGCCCGATCTCGCCATCGATCACCACGCGATACGTCTGCACGTCTTTCTCCGCCGGGCCGCGCAGCACTTTGCCCGTGCACACGTTGAACTGCGCGCCGTGATACGGACACGTCACCACTTCACCGTCGAGTTCGCCGTCGCTGAGCGGGCCTTGCTTGTGCGTGCATTCGTCGGCGGTGGCGCAGAATTTGCCATCGACGTTGAACACGGCGACATTACCGACCAATAACGCCGAATCCGGTGGGACATCGCTGAGCGCAAATTCATTGTCTTGCATTGTCCTTGCCTCCGTTGAAGTAGTTGATTGTTCTTCGACCCGACCGATCGGGCCATCGATAACGACACGATAGGTTTTAAGCGGTTCCTTGGCCGGGCCAAGCATCACCTGACCCGTGCGCACATCAAATTTCGAGCCGTGCCACGGGCATTCGACGATGCAGCCTTCGAGCGGGCCTTCGTTGAGCGGGCCAAGTTTGTGCGTGCACTGGTTTTGCGTGGCATAAAACGTACCCTCGATGTTAAAGACAGCGACATTGCCGACGAGGGTGCTGGAGCCGGGCAAGACCGCGTCCACCAGAAATTCGTCGTCCTTCAACGTGCGCGCGGGCGTCGGCGGCTGGGCCACAGGCTGAACGTCCGGCACTGTCAGCACGACGCGGCCGTTGTCGATCGCGACCGCGTAGGAATCCAGACACGCGCTGCGGTCCGATAGAAACTCACCGGTCGTGATGTCATACTGGAAGCCGTGCCACGGACAGGTCAGTGTGTCGCCGTCCAGCGGTCCGGTGCAGACCGGCCCGCCGCGATGCAGGCAGCTGTTGCGCAAGGCATACCATCGGCCATTGTGATGGAACACGCCGATCGAGCGGCCGTCTACCGTGACAATTTTGCGTTCACCATCAGGAATGTCGGCCGCTTGAGCGACGGCCACTTGCTTCAGCACGATCGGCTTCGCTTCGCCCTGCTCGATGTCGAACGCGGCCAGCGCCATCCTCTTTACCGCATCGATGTCCACCGGCAGCAGGGCCTCAAACGTCTCGGCCGTGCGCTCGGCCCCGTAGGCCCGCGACAGCATTTCCAGGAGGACCATCATCAAGTTATCCCAGGCCTCTTCCGCGCGGAAGGCGAAGTCGGGATCGGTCGGGTGCAGTTCTTTCATGATCACATTGCTGATGGCGTGCGACATGAAGCCGACCTGCCCGATGACATAGCGCTCGGCAATATAGATTTTGGGATCAGCGCCGTGCGAGGTGTGCGCGCGGCCGACGTAATCGACGTAGCGCGCGTACTCGTCGTCGAAGTTGCCTTCGGCGGTGCGCACCCAGAAGTTGGTCAGGTGCCGCATTCGCAGTTCGAGGTAATCTTGATCAAGCGTGCCGTCGGGCCTAAAAAACCACTGGCGCGTGGGCGGATAACGCAGGAGATGAGCGTAAAATTTGCCGACGATGTCCGGCAGATGCTGTTCGATGACGGGTTTGGTCCGACGAATCACGTCGGCGTCTTCGGGCCTGAAGCCGACAAAGTCCGCCATGTAGCGGAAATACTTGCCGGCATCCTCGGCCCCCTGTTTGGCAGCGATGTTTGAGTGCGGTGTTGTATTCACTGGCTCCCCCTGAACCATGGACTACAACGGTGTGCTGGCAGGACACACGTGGTTGCGCGTGCGTATTATAGCGCACTCGGCATTTCCGTTTCAAGCCCAATTTCATCACTCGGCACTCGTCAATCGTCACGTTTGACATCGCTCTCAAATCCGCCTATACTCGTCTCAATCCTCGCACAATCAGGAGACTCGTCATGCCGGACAGCAGCGCCTTCAAACTGACGATTCGCCAGGGTCCAAAGCCCAATCAAGTTTTTGATCTCGACAAAGATGTACTCACGTTAGGCCGGGAGGCTGGCAACGACCTGGTCGTCGAAGACCCGCAGATCTCGCGCCGACATTCGCGCCTGACGCGCCAGGGCAACTCGTATTTGCTGGAGGACCTGGGCAGCACCAACGGCACCTTTATCAACGGCAGCCGCGTTACCACGCCGGTGCTATTGGCCAACGGCGATTTGATCGGGCTGGCCGACACCGTGGTGCTGGCCGTGCAGATCCCGGTCGTTATCGATTCGGGCGAGACCTTCGTCGGCCACGCCACCGATGCCGATACGACGTCGGTGAAGCAAGGCCCGCCCGTCACGCAGCCGGCCTTTACGCCGCCCGTCGTCCCGCCTGCGGCCAAACCCGCGGCGAAGCCGCAGCCGGCGGCAGTCCCCGTTTATGTGCCGCCCGTCGCGCCGCCACCGGCCGCCTATCCGCCCGTGGTCGCGCCAATTCAGGACGCGCCCGCCGCCGACAATCGCCGCATGATCTTGATCGGCTGCGGCTGCCTGGCGCTGCTCGCCATTGTCGCCCTCATCGGCCTGGTCGCGTGGTCGTTCATCGATTGTGCTTCATTCAGCGGCGTGTTCAAGTTCTTGTTTCCGCCGTTTGCGTGTTGAGAGGAAACAGGGGAACAAGTAAAGTAGTAGACAAGTCGATTGGTAAATTAGTAAAAAGCCCTCGAAAACGAGGGCTTTTCCGTTCATCCCGTTAATCCGTCTTCTTCTTTCGCCAATAGATCACATCAGCCCGCCTGATGATTTCCACTCGCCCCTGCTCCTCCAACCAATCCAGATGCCCAATCGTTTCCGAGAGCGCCAGAAACGAATCGATGCCCTTCAGGCGGCCAAACAGGGGTTCGGCAATTTGAAACGCCGATCGTTCCTCGTCGCCGATCATGAGTAGAATTTTCTCCGCGCGCCGTTCGTGAAAGTGCAGGCGCTGCCGCACCAACTTCTCCACATCATGCACCGGCCCGCCGTGCGATGTCCACGCGATCGATGGTTTCAGATCGACCGCATGCTGCAAGTGCTGAATGTATTGCACCAATCGATGCGGCCGCGGCCCGCCGTCGGGATCAGGCTCGACGATCGGGTTGCTGCTAATCTCGCGCAAGAGATGATCGTTCGATAACAACACGCGCGATTCCGAATCGAAGAACGTGATCAAGCCACCGGCGTGACCGGGCATGTGATAGACCCGCCACACCCGATCAGCTAGCTCAACCCGATCGCCTTCGTCCAGCGTCCGCGTTACAGGCACGGATTCGGCAAAGCGCTCGCCCACGCGGCGGCTGTCGGCCACACGCTGACGTTCATCGGCCGGCACACCCGACTCGGTCATGATCTGCATGTAGAAGTCATTGCGCTGTACGCGGATCGATTCGTAGTTCTCCAGCATCACGCGATTGTGGTGATGCGTCCATACTTCCGCGCCGCACCCGCGCACCAGTTCCGCCGTCAGCCCGTAGTGATCGGCGTGCGCGTGCGTGATGATGATGCGGCGCACATCGCGCACGGTCAGCCCGAGTTCGCTCAAGCCCGCGTGCAGCGCCGCGCGCGAATCCGGGTGGCGCGGCCCCGTGTCGATCAGCGTGACGGGATCACTCAGCGCCACATAGCAATTCACCGGCCCCACCGCAAACGGCGTTGGCACCACGATTTGATACAGGTTCGGCAGTACTTCAATTGACATCCTGACGTCCTTTATTTGATGCACGATGCAAGAAAAAGAGGCTGCCTCTTCCTCAAGCCGCCTCTTCTTGCATCCTGCCTCTTGCATCCCGCTTCTATTCCGTCGGCTTGCTCTTCACCATGATCGTCCAGGTGCCGCGCTGCGTGGTCTGATCATTTTGATTCTTCACCACGACGTTGAAGGTCACAAAGCCGCCCGCCGTGCCCACCGCTTTCTTCTGCGTCACTTCGGCTTCGGTGTGAATGGTGTCGCCGATCTTGATCGGCGCGCGAAACTTCCACTCCATCGACGTGAAGGCTTCCACCGTTCGATCGAGAAAGCCCATCTGCATCGCCAGGCCGGTCGCCACCGACAAGCCTAACAGGCCGTGCGCCACGCGCTCGCCAAACGCCGAGGTCCTGGCAAATTCGGCATCCACATGAATGGCGTTCCAATCACCGCTGATGCCGGCAAAGGTCATGATGTCGGCCTCGCTGATCGTGCGACCCGCCGTAACAACCTTCAACCCGAGTTCCATATCTTCGTAATACAGACCGCGTGGTACGTAAGCCATGCGTTTCTCCCGTGTGCGTGATGGCGAGATTATACCCCAACCTGCCACACGCGGCTGTCGCCCACACGTCGGCAATCGCGCACAAAGACGCATTGATTGCACGCGCCTTCGCAGCTCACGCCCATCTGCCGCAGCCAGCCCGTCCCCGCCAGATGATCGATCATCTGGCCGACCAACTCTGGTGATGTGTCCAATTCGCGCGCCACCTGATCGACCGTCACCGTCCCGCCCCGCTTCAGAATTGACATCAATTTATCAAACATGGCTCCCCC
>JAUQXD010001233.1 GCA_030834835.1 Thermoflexales bacterium
CGCTGCACCGCCAGAAACGCCATCACCGCCGGAGCCGTGACCAGCGCCGCGCCCGCCATCAACAGCGGCCAGTTGCTGCGATCGAGTTGCTGCAACTGCCGCAGGCCCACCGGCAGCGTGTACAGGCTTTGCGATTTCAGATACAGCAGCGGTGAAACGAAATCGCTCCAGTAGATCAAGAACGTCAACAGGCTGACAGCGGCGGCGGTGGGGGCGGCCAGCGGCAACGCTATCCGCCACCACACCTCGATGATGGATGCGCCGTCCAGCCGCGCCGACTCGAACAACTCGCGCGGCACGCGCCGGAATGTCCAATAAAATAATAGCACAAACAGCGGACTCGTCCCCATGAAGGCGGGCGCGATCAATGCCGCATACGAGTTGATCCAACCCAGCCACGCGAACATCACATAGCGTGGCAGCCACAACGCGCTTAGCGGGATCATCAACAGCCCGATCGAGAGCACGACCAATCGGCGCTGCGCCCGACCGGTTAGCTGCGCGATGGCGAACGCCGCCCACGACGCGGTCACGATCGTGATCGGCACCGCCAGCGCCACGATGATCAACGAATTCAACGTGTAGCGCCCCAACGGCAGCATGTCGAAAATGCGCGCGTAGTTGCCGGGCACGATCGGGTTGGGCAGCCACTCGATCGATCGGGGTGCGGGCAAGCCGGGTTGTCGCAGCGAGGCGGTGATCAGCCAGATCAGCGGCAGCATAAAAATCACCGCCGCCCCGATCGAGAGGACGGTTCGCGCTTTAGACGTCATCAGCGTACCCCCAGCCTTTGGACAACGTGAACAGCGAATACAACAGGAAGGCCATCACCACAAACGTCAGCAGCATGATCACCGCGCCCTGACCAAAGCGAAAGCGATCGAAGGCTTCTTCATAGATGAGGAAAGGCGTGAATAGCGTGGCGTAATACGGATCGCCGCCGGTCATGACCAGCGCCGGCGTGAAGGTGTACTGAAAGCCCAGAATGATGTCGCGCACGGCCAGCATCATCAGCCACGGTTTCAGCAGGGGGAGTGTCATATGCCGCAGCTGCTGCCAGCGCGATGCGCCATCGACAGCCGCCGCTTCATGCACCTCGCGCGGCTGATTGTGCAGGCCCGCCAGCAGGATGACGAAACTCTCGCCGATTTGCAGCAGCGACATCATGACAAAGGGCAATTTGGCCGTGTTGAAATCGGTCAGCCAATCGGGCGCGGGCAAACCGATCGCGCGCAGCACCAGATTCAGCGGCCCGTAAAACGGATTGACGATCCACAACCAGATCAGCGCGTAGGCCACATCGGGAATGGTGGTCGGCAGGTAGATTGCGATGCGGTACAACCCCACGCCGCGCCGCCGCGCATTGAGCAGCAGCGCCAGACCCAGCGCCAGCAGCAGACGCAGCGGCACGGCCAGGAAGATGAAGTACAGCGTGTTTTGCAGCGCTACCCAGGTTTGCGGCTCGGCGGCCACGTCTTGAAAATTCAGCGTGCCCGCCCAGACCGGCGGCGAGATGGCGTCGTAGGTGAAGAAGGCCAAGCCCAACATCAGCAGCGCCGGTATACCGATAAGCGCCAGTGTGCCGAGTAGATACGGCAACAGAAACCAGCGCAGCTCGCGGCGATAGACGCTGCTGACGTTGCGGATGGGACTGGGTGAGTTGTTCACTCGGCTTCGGTGAAGAAGACCTGCGTGCGCTCGACGATGGTCTTCACGACTTCGGCGACGGGCGCCCCGTTGTAAAAGGCGCGCTCGAATTCTGCGCCGAAGACTTCTTCAATATCAACCCAGTTGTTTAAGATCGGCAGTGTGCGCATGGCGGACAGCGCGTCCAGGAACACCTGGCTGCGCGCGGGTTTCTGATTGGGTTCCAGAAACGCGGGTGATTGCGCCACGGCTTTCAGCGACGGCACGGTGCGCCCGGATTTTGCCACGAGCGTCTGCCCTTCCACCGAATTGGCAAACTCGATGAATGTCCAGGCTGCATCTTTGTTGGCGGTGGCCGTCGTCAGACAATAGGCATCGCTGTGCAAAACCGAGGCCGGGGCGGTGCGCTGTGGCAATGGCGCCACATCCCAGTTGAAGGCCGTGATTTCACGAAAGGTGGGTGTGGCGCGGCGGCTGTCAAAATACATGGCGGTGCGGCCGTTCATGAAGCGCGTCTCGCTGTCCTCCGATTTCTCGGCGGCAGCATCCGGCACGACGTGGTGCTTCATTTGCAGATCGACCATCCATTGCAAAGCCTCCAGCGCCTGTGGCGTGTCGATGGTGAGGCGCACGGCCGCCGGCGTATTCACCAGTTCACCACCATTCTGCCAGATAAAGGGCGCGGCGCGGATCAACGACGGTTCCAGGCCCACACCGTATTGATCGATCCGGCCGTCGCCATCCAGGTCT
>JAUQXD010001234.1 GCA_030834835.1 Thermoflexales bacterium
CCGATCGAGCCTCTGCTCGATCGGGCCGCGCTGTTTTAGCCCAGTTTTTCCTTGAAAAAAGCCAGCGCTCTTTGCCAGGCATCGGCGCTGGCTTCGGCGCTGAAGTTGCGGCCGGTGTCGTCGAAGAACGAATGCCTGGCATCGGGATAGATTTTGATGTTGTGCTCGACGCCGAGTTTACCCAGCGTTTCAGCCAGTTGACGTCCTTGCCCGGCGGTCCAATCGTTTTCAGGATACGATCCCACGATCGGGCACGCGCGGGCCGCCACCTCAATCGGGCGTGGATTTGCCCCGTAAAAAGGCGCGATCACCTTCAAGCGATCATCCGCACACGCCCATGCAGTCGCGAAGCCGCACCCATACAAAAGCCAATCGCACCCACGCGAGCGGCATCCACGCCCGGCTGTTGTGAGAGATAGTCCGGCGCCGCCCGCAAATCTTGAATGCCCTGATGATTGAAGGGCTGCGCGACCATGCCCCGGAAGAAGGTGAACAGGCAGATTGCGCGATTGCGGCCCGCAAACAGATCGACGGCCAGCGCCACGTAGCCTTCGGTGGCAAAGCGGCGCGCGATGTCGCGGATGTTGTCGTTAGGCCCCCACAGTTCGTGGATGATCACAACGGCGGGCAATGGCCTGGGACCGGCGGGTTGAGCGAGATATGCTTCAAGCTGGTTATCGCCTGAGGGAAACACATGAACGCCAGTGGAAATGAACATGGACATCCGCTCACTCATGGAGACTGTCCAACCGGGCGGTTATTGATGCTGGTTGCTCTGACGACTGACGATCAGCAACGCTGATCGTCGGGTCCAACGTTGACCAAACGGCGATCAGCGCTTGTTCCAGCCGCTGCCGTTTGGCCGCTTTGGACTTGCCGATGAAATAATCGTACAGGCCAAGCAGACCGGGCACGTAGGCCACTGCGACCAGTCCGGCCAACCCGCGCAGCCAACCAACTTCGACGATTATCGCCAACAATAAGCCGCAAGTGGCGATCACCATCAAACGGAGTGCGAAGTGCAGATCGTGGCGACGCTCCAGCCAGAGTTGATCGATCTCAGACAGCAAATCCAGAATCTCGGCTCTGGCGTGAGCGCTCGTCAAACTGCCCGGCCAGGACGCTTCAACCTCAAGTTCGCGCAGGGCCTCAATCACCGGCGTCAGCGAGACAACCTCGCCGGTCTGTTGTATGACCAGCTCGGCACCGCACCGGCTGCAAGCTAGGATGGGCCGGTGGTCGGGAACCCTGACCGTTTTCGCGCAGGCCGGACAGACAATGCTGATCCAATCGGCCATAGTCTCCCCCCGTCGACGTATGTGCCTTCACCGGGCAGCACCTGCCCCCATGTAGTGTATGCCTGATGGCGGCATTCGTCAATCTTGTTCATGCATTCAGGGCCGAACCTGACGTAAGGTGCGGTATAATTCCTGGGTGTTTACCACTTCATCACGCGGGGCATTGATGCGAACCCTCTTGAGTGTATTGATATTAGCGAGCGCGCTGTCGGCGTGTGCCGCGCCCACCGCGACGCCACGCCCGATCGCGCCCGCTGCCGCGTCGACCGTTCGGCCGTTTCCTGATTTTGGGCCGACCCGGACGACAACGCCGACCCGCACGCCGCGTCCGACCGCTACCGATCTGTTTCCGGCGACGATTGGCCCGGTAGTGATTGATCCGAGCGCGACGGCGACGCCGCGCGTGGCAGCCAACCAACCGATCGGATCGGCGGGGACCCGGCGGCCGATCGAGCCGGCGAGCTCGATCGCGCGCGATCATACAAGCGCGCGATCGGCCGCGCCTGCGATCTTGAATCAAGCGCTGATCGCAGCCGGTGTGCGTAAGCCCAATGGGTATTGGTTCACGTTCGATGCGGGCGATCGCGAAGTGGCCTTGATGATCCAGTATAATAGCCCGCTGCGCTGGCAGCCCGGTTATCTGGATATGTTCCGCGCCGCGCAGCGCGTGATCGGCCGTTACTTCCTGTCCATCGATCCGCCGATCTACAGCGCCTTTGTGGCCGGGACG
>JAUQXD010001235.1 GCA_030834835.1 Thermoflexales bacterium
ACACCGCATCGATCAACCCGACTTCGACGGCCTGTTCGGCCGTGAGGTACATGTTGCGATCGGTGTAGCGGGCGATCTGCTCTTCGCCCATCTTGGTCGAGTCGCGCAGAATGCCGTTCAGCAAATCGCGCATGCGGAGGATTTCCTTCGCTTCGATCTCGATGTCGGCGGCCTGGCCCTGCACGCCACCCAGCGGTTGATGCAAGTGAATGGTTGAGTGCGGCAGCGCATAGCGCAAGCCTTTGGTGCCGGCGGTGAGCAAAATCGTGCCCATGCTGGCGGCCATGCCCACGGCCGTCGTGGACACCGGGGCCTGGATCATCTTCATCGTGTCATAGATGGCCAGGCCCGACGTGATCTGCCCGCCCGGCGAGTTGATGTACAGGCGGATTTCGCGATCGGGGTCCTGTGAGTTCAGGAACAGCAACTGCGCCACGATCACATTGGCGACCTGATCGTTGATGGGCGTCCCCAGAAAAATGATGCGTTCTTTGAGTAGTAACGAATAGATGTCGTAGGCGCGTTCACCACGACCGTCTTGCTCGATGACCATCGGAATCATTGTTGGCTCCTTGTATCAATGTTGATGCACTACGACGAGTATAGCCTGTGTCGCAGCGCGCCAAACTGATCAAACCTACAGGGTCGCTACAGGCCGATCGGTTTACGCGGCTGTATCAGCCGCGGCCGGCTCGGTTGCATCGGCCGACTCAACCGCGGCGGGGACGACTGCTTCGGCTTTGTCCGGGGCCTGGCCTTTGGCGATGGCGACGGCACGCGCCAGACCGGCGCTGCTGAGCAGATCGAGCATGATGGATTGGCGATTCTCATCCGACAGGAAGGCCTTGCGGGCTTCGGCGGCGCGCTCGCCGTACATCTGCGCCATCTCGATGATGCGCTGCACTACGTCTTCGTCGGCCACGCTCAGGCCTTCGGCCTTAATCAGTTCATTCAAAACTAGCCCGCGCTTCAGACGAATCTCGGCGGTGGGTTTGAGTTCTTCGCGATACTCTTCATCGGTCTTGCCCAGCGCCTTGAGGTATTCCTCCAGCGTCATGTTCTGATCTTTCATGCGCTTCTCAGTGCGCTCGATCAGGGCATCCACTTCCGAGGTCAGCATCTGCGGCGGAAACTCGATCGTCGCGCCTTTGACTATCGCATCGATGACCTGATCGCTGTACTTGTGGTCGGCTTCGCGGACCAGATTGGTGCGCAGTTCCGCGCGGATGACGTCCTTCAGCGCGTCCAGGGTTTCATAGTCGCCCACGGTTTGCGCCAGGGCATCGTCAAGGGCGGGCAGTTCGCGCTTTTGCAGTTCGATCAGGTGCACGTTGAAATCGGCGGTCTTGCCGCGGAATTCGCCGTACCGATCGGAATCGGGCACGACCAGCGAGAAGGCCTTGTCCTCGCCGGGCGTCATCCCGATGATGGGGGCGCTGAAGTCAAGCATTTCCTCGTCACGATCGAGCGGTGGATACAGATTGATCGTGACGCCGCTCTGTTTGGAGATAAACGATTCGCCTTCGACGGTGCCTTCGATATCGACTTTGGCGATCATGTTCACTTCGGCGGGCACATCGCCGACCGGCTCGATGATGGCCTGATTCTCCTGCATGTGTTCGAGTTGATGTTCGATATCATGCTCGTCCACAGTCGGTTCGATATAGGGCAAGCGAATGCTGCGATAGTCGCCGAGATCGACGACCGGGGCGAGGGGCACCAGCATCTTGAAGACCATCGGCTCCATCGTGAAATCTTCCATCTCGCCGGGGCCAAACGGATCGATGTTGTGCTGCTCCAGTGCTTCTTTGTAGACCACGGGGCCGAGTTGGTCGATGACCTCTTCGTACAACGCCTGCTTGCCCAGCATGCGCTCGACGACGGCGCGCGGGGCTTTGCCGGGGCGGAAGCCGGGCACTTTGTACTTCTGCGCCAGACGGCGGGCGGCCTGAGCCAGCGCTTTTTCAACGCGCTCCGGCTCAACTTCGATGGTCAGCGCCAGCTGACGATTGTCGCGGGGTTCGGTAGTAACGTTCACAATGTTCCTCTTGCTAATTTGATTTTGGTGGGGACGGAGGGACTTGAACCCTCATGCCTTGCGGCACACGGTCCTAAGCCGTGCGCGTATGCCAGTTCCGCCACGTCCCCAGAAGCGAAGGGATTATACCTGTCACCGTCAATCCTCGCAACTGGCGGCGCGCATTTACATTGCTCATTGGGCTTTGATGATTTATACTTCGGCTCATGGCTATCATCGACGTGCACGCCCTCACCAAGACTTTTTCCGTCAAGCGTAAGCAGGTCGGTCTGCGCGGTAGTCTGCGCGCGATCGTGCGCCCCGATCTCCAGCGGGTCGAGGCGGTCAAGGGCATCTCGTTCAGCCTGGAGCCGGGCGAATTGCTGGCTTTCATCGGCCCGAACGGCGCGGGCAAATCGACCACGATCAAGATCCTGACGGGCATCCTGTACCCCAGTGGCGGCGAGGCGCAGGTGTTGGGATTGGTGCCGTGGCGCGATCGACGCCAGCTGGCCTACCGGATTGGATCAGTCTTCGGGCAGAAGCCGCAGTTGTGGTACCACCTGCCGCCGATCGATACGTTCCACCTCTTCGCGAAAATCTACGAACTGGAAGACCGCGCCTTCAAGCAGCGCATGAATTTTCTGATCGAAGCGTTTGACATCCGCCAACTGGTGGAGACGCCGGTGCGCAAGTTGTCGCTGGGGCAGCGTATGCGGTGCGAGATCGCCGCGTCGCTGCTCCACCGGCCGCAGGTGATCTTCCTCGACGAGCCGACCATCGGCCTGGACGTGGTCGCCAAGCAGCAAATTCGCGACACGATCAAACTCATGCACGAACAGGATGGCACGACGATCTTCCTGACCAGCCACGATGCGGGCGACATCGAGAGTCTGTGCAAGCGCGTGATCATCGTCAATCACGGCGCGATTCTGTACGACGATCGGCTCTCGACGCTCAAACGGCGTTATCTCACGCGCAAGGAAATCGACGTGCGCTTCGCCGAAGCGCTGACGGACGGCTTCCACCACGACGGCGTGGATGTTTTGAAAGTCGGCACGTATGGCGTGAAGCTGCAATTTGATGCGCGCGTCACGCCGGTCGATAGCGTGATCCAACGCCTGATGTCCGCACATGCTGTGGCCGACATCAATGTGAGCGATCCGCCGCTGGAAGAGATCATCGCAAGAATTTATCAGGAACCGGCTCATTTTGAAAACCGAGAGGCGAACGATGACTGATCCTTCATTGCAACAGACTGGCAAGCCCGAAGACCGAGAGCACCCCATTCAAGCCACACATATTTCAGGTGGCGTGAATGTAAGCGCCGATCAAGCTAGTATTGAGGGCGATGCAGTTGGGCGAGACAAGATTTCTAGCGTCCAACATACTGATACTGGTGGCGGAGCCAACGTTGGTGGCGATGTTACGGTGGGTGATGGTGGCGAGTTCGTAGGACGCGACAAGACCACCAACAACTTCCGGCAGATCGTGATGAAACCTTGGGCTTGGTTGGTAAGCATCGTGATTCTAGCTATTGCGCTTGTGCTTTTTGCCGGCATCTTCAATATTGACCCCTTGCGAGGGCTGCTTCCTACGCCGATGCCTTTTCCCCCTGCTGCAGAAAATCAATCCCTGATTATCGTAGCCGACTTTGAGGATCGCGGCGCTGGCAGATATCGCGGTATAGATCCAGCGCAGTATATTTACGAGGAATTGGTGGATCAGGCGAGAAAGGATGGATTAACAGACGTACGTATTGAGCGTCTAAGAGAAATAGTAGACGATAATTCCGCTCGTCCAGTTGGTCAGGTATATAGTGCCACACTTGTAGTATGGGGGTGGTATGATGCACTGACCATCACACCTCGTATCGAGAGACTCAAGCCACTCAGCGATTATCGTTCGACTGAAGAAGGTCAACACCTCAGTCTTGTCGATCCTGAAAAAGTCGAATTCAGTGTTTTCACGGATCTACCGGGTCAATCTACCTATCTGGCGCTTTTCACGCTGGGGCTAGATAGACTTAAGAGTCAGGATCAGACCGACGCAATAGCATACTTTAATAGTGCGCTGGAATCAGCCACTGTAGACAAGGCCGTCTCACTAAATCTTTATGAGGCGTACTTCTTTCGTGCAGTAGCTTACCAACTTCAATCTGATAATAACGCTGCAATTCTCGATTATACGAGAGCGATGGGACTTAAGCCAGATTTTGTAGCGGCCTACATCAATCGCGGAAAGGTGTACTTTGATAAAGGCGATCACGATCGTTCTTTAGCTGACGTTAATGAAGCCATCAAACTAGGCTCTAGACCTCTAGACCTCGCAATGGGTCACAGTAATCGAGGAAGTATCTACGCAGCACAAGGCGACTTTGAGCGGGCTATGTTTGATTACAACTTGGCAATCAATCTCAGCCCTGATTATGCCGACGCCTATGCTAATCGCGGGAGTGCATATGGCAGCTTAGGTGACTATCGAGAAGGTCTGGACGACCTTACCCGAGCCATTGCTCTTAAGCCTGAAAATGCCAAAGCCTATTATAGTCGTGGAATTATTCGATATGAGCTCGACGATCTTGAGGGTGCAGTGGCTGACTTTGATCGGGCAATTGGGTTAAGTCCTGATTACTCTGAAGCTTACAACAATCGGGGTGTCGCTTACCGTGACAAAGGCGATCTCAACCGCGCGATTGCCGACTATGATAAAGCTATTGACCTCAAAGGCGACAATTTTGAAGCATACACTAATCGTGGGAATGCCTATCGAGCCAGAGGCGAGTATAGTTTGGCCGTAGCTGACTATAGTAAAGCAATCGATTTGAAGCCTGGCGATCCTGATGCCTACATGTCGCGCGGCACGGTCTATCAGTTTAGTGGGGATATTAATCGCGCGATTACTGATTTGAATCAAGCCATCAAGTTAGGCCCTGAGAATGCAGTTGCCTATTACATTCGCGGGATCATGTATAGTGCCGCAAACGACTATGAGCGTGGCATATCAGACTTTAGCAGGGCAATTGAATTGAAGCATGATTTTGCTGATGCGTATTTTTACCGTGGGCTTGCATATTCGGGTTTGGCATTAAAGTCCGGCGATAATGATCATGCGCGAGTTCTGGCCGACTACGATCAAGCCATAAATTTTAACCCCAAGTTTGCTGACGCCTATAACAATCGCTGTTACGAATTGTATGAGTCGAGTCTATACTTGAAAGCATTACCTGATTGTGAGAAGGCCGTTCAGCTGAAGCCAAATGAAGCGAATTTTCTCGACAGCCGTGCTGCTGTGTACCGGGCGCTTAAGCGCACCAATGATGCAATTGCCGATTATGAACGTATCTTGCAACTCACCGATAATCCCGAACTTGTTAAGACTGCTCAGCAAGCTTTGAGTGAACTACGGAAACCGTAGAGATCGTGTGAGAATTTCAGTTCAAAATCTGAAGCGGTAAATGAATATATCTCGCTCAGTCAGCAAATACGCGGCCATCACGCGCATCAACTTGCAGAGCAATCTGGCCTACATCGGCGAGTTCGCCTATCGTTCGATCTTCATGGTGTTGATTCTGTACGTCTTCATCCAGTTATGGCGCACGACGTACAGCGTCGTCGGCACGGATCGCATCGCGGGCTTGTCGTTGACGGATACGCTGTGGTATCTGGTGATGACCGAAACCATCATGCTGAGCAAGATTCGCTTCGCGGGCAAGGTGGCCGAAGAGGTGCGCGACGGCTCGCTGGCGTACACCGTCAGCCGCCCGTACTCGTACTTGCTCTATCACTTCTTCCACGGCATTGGCGACACCTTGCTGCGGATGGTAATCAATTTTCTGGCCGGATCGATCCTGGTCACGCTGCTCGTCGGGCCGCTGCCGCCCACGAATCTCCCCGCGGTCTTCGTGACGGTGCTGCTGGCCATCATCCTCGATTTCTGCTTCAACGGGCTGATCGGTTTGATGGCCTTCTTCACGGAGGATGTGGATTCGTGGTCGTTGATCTATCAGAAACTGCTGTTCATTTTGGGTGGCATGATGCTGCCGCTGGATTTTATGCCGGCGTGGCTGCGCGACATCTCGCTGGCACTGCCGTTCAACTACACGGTGTATGCGCCCGCGCGCTTGTTCGTGCAGTTCGACTGGGCGCGTTTTGTCAACGTAGTCGCGAGTCAACTCGCCTGGATCGTCGTCATGGCCGTTATCCTTAGCTTGATGTTCCGCTGGGGCATGCGGCGAGTCTCTATCAATGGTGGTTGAGTGAATCGGTAGATTGGTAAATTAGGGATTGGTAGATTAGTCGCTCAGCCCACTGACGCCCGATTAACCAGTTACCAATTGACCAGTCAACTAATTTATCAACCTACTAATCTACCAACCTACTGATCCCTATGACTCGCCTTCACGCCGAACTCGCCTACCTCATCGCACAATGGAAGTCCAACCTCGCGTCGGCGATGGAGTATCGCTCCGCCTTTATCAGCCAGATCGTCGGCATGTTCATCAACAACGCCGTGTACTTCGCGTTCTGGGTGGTGTTCTTCGATCGCTTCAAGGAGATCCGCGGCTGGGGCATGCAGGATATGTTCCTGCTGATGAGCATCGTGGCGCTGGGCTTTGGCCTGGCCTTCACCTTCTTTGGCAATGCCTTGCAGTTGTCGCGCATCATCGCGCAGGGGCAGCTGGATTACTATCTGGCGTTGCCGCGCAGTGTGTTGTTGAGCGTGCTGGCCTCACGCATGACCAATTCGGCGTTGGGCGATATGGCCTATGGCGTGGTGACTTACCTTCTCACCGGGCGGTTCTCGTTGGTGGAGATTTCGCTCTGGCTGCTGTCATCGTGCCTGGCCGCCGTGATTTTTGTTATGACCTTTACGTTCTTCCATTCATTGACGTTCTGGCTGGGCAACGCCTCGGCTTTGGCGGAGCAGGCGGCGAATGCCGTGCTGACCTTCGCGATGTATCCGTCCGACATCTTTCAAGGCGCGATCCGCTTTCTGATGTTTACCATCATCCCGGCGGCTTTCGTCGGCGTGGTGCCGCTGAACGTCGTGCGCAATGTCGATTGGGGCGGTCTGCTGCTGCTGGCAGTGGTCGCCGCGGTGATCACGTTCATTTCGAGTAGAATGTTTTATCTGGGCTTGCGGCGCTA
>JAUQXD010001236.1 GCA_030834835.1 Thermoflexales bacterium
GAATGAAAACGACATCACGACGGGTGAAGGCGTGGCCATCATGGGCCAGGCGACCGAAGTGCGCATCGCCGAGGGCACTGATACGAGCAGCGCCGGGTGGCAGCCGTGGGCGCAGTCGAGTCCATTTCGATTAGCGGGGTCGGGGCCGCGCACGATCACGGTCGAGTATCGCGACGATCTGGGACGCGGCACCAAATCGACGCGCACCGTCACCGTGTCCGATCTGCCCGCGACGACGGATACGCCTACACCCACGCCAACGTCAACCGTGACCTCGACGCCGCGTGCCACTGGCACGGCACGCGCCACGGGGACAGTTACCGCTACGCCGACGGCAACGGTGACACCGCCGTCGTCATCAGGCACACCGTCTACCCCGACGCCGAGTGCGACGGCGACGACCACCGCCACACCGACGACGACACCCAGTGTTACACCTCAGCCAACGGTTACGCCGATTCTGCCTCAACCAACCGCGACCAGCGCTTTGCCCGCTTCACCGACGGCCATTCCACTCGCGCCCGTTACCGCAACTTCAACGCCGGACGTGACAGCGATCGCACTGGTGTTTCCGACGAGCGTATCGGCGTCGCGTTTGACGCCGCCCGCGCCGCGTCCCGGCCCGACGGAGAAGCCGCTCTTCGCTTCGCTGGATAACGCGCCGGGCGAGGTACTGCTGGCCGTGTGCAGTCTGCAGATGGCGGCGGTGGCGCTGATTGCCCTCACCCTGCTGCTGCGCGCCCGCCGCAAGGCTTGAGCCGGATGATATAATGAAAACAGCTCTACTTGGAGAAGCGGTGTGATCAAGCTGATAGCGCTCTACAAGCAACCAACCGATGTGAATGCCTTTGAAGAGCACTATGCCAACGTCCACATTCGATTGGTGGAGAGGATTCCCGGCCTGCGCAAGACCGAATGGACCCGCATGCTGGCCGCGCCCGATGGGGCCGCGCCGTACTACATGATGTACGAGATGTACTTCGACAACATGGCCGCGTATGAAGCCGCGATGAAGTCTGACGAGAATAAGGCCGCGGCAAAAGATTTGATGTCGTTTGCGGGTGGTCTAATTACGTTGCTGCTGGCGGAGTCTTACGAAGATGAAGTCAGATCAATGTTCAATGAACAATGCGCAATGGGTGAAGTCTGATGGCTGATCGCGTCTATGCAGGGCAACCCGCAGACAGTTTTGGCTTTCAGCACATTCTCTATCGCAAAGCCGATCGCGTGGCGACGGTGACGTTCAACCGGCCCGAAGTGTTGAACTGCGTCAACTATCCGATGTTGGTGGAACTGGCGACGGCCTTTCACGACGCGGCCTTTGACGATGCGGTGGCGGTGGTGGTGCTGACCGGCGCGGGTGATCGAGCGTTTTGCACCGGCGCGGACATGCGCGAACAACAGCAATTCGTCGAACGGCCGCGTGATTACTACAAGTGGATGGGGGTGTTCATCGAGGCGCATGAGAAGCTGCGCAACATCGGCAAGCCCACCCTGGCGCGGCTGAACGGCCTCGTCGTCGGCGGCGGCAACGAATTTAATCTATCGTGCGATCTGGCGATTGCGGCCGACGATATTTACATTCGGCAGGTCGGCGCGAGTCACGGATCGGTCGCGGCGGCCGGCGCGACACAGTGGCTGCCGTTGGTTGTGGGCGAACGGCGCGCGCGTGAAATCTTGATGCTGAACGAAGAGATTCCGGCGCAAACAGCCCTGGCCTGGGGCCTGGTCAACCAGGTCGTGCCGCGCGATCAACTCGATGAAGCGGTGGCGGCCATGGCGCAGAAGTTGATCGCCAAGTTCCCGGAGATCATGCGCTATACCCGCCAGCATCTCAACTTCTGGAAAGACTTTTCGTGGCATCAGACGATCGGTCACGCGCGCGACTGGCTGGCGATTCACAACACATCGACCGAGGTGCTGGAAGGCGTGCAAGCCTTTGCCGACAAACGCGCGCCCGATTACGCCGGGCTGCACGATCGGGCAGAGCAGGATCAATCGCCGGAGTATCCGCACGGCGCGCCGCTGCGATCATGTTCGCACTGCGGGGTGAAGCATCTGCCGGCGCAGTTCGAATTCTGCGGCAAGTGTGGGGGAAAACTATGAAAACTTACCTGCTGTCTATTGAAGTTGAACAGGAAGATGACGGACGCTGGAACGCGGCCTGCCCGATCTTGCCTGGCTGCAACACCTGGGGCAATACGCGCGAAGAAGCGGTTGATTATCTGCAAGACGCTATTCGGCTCTACATAGAAGACTTGACAGCAAATCACGAACGATTGCCCGACGGCCTGCTGATACTGGAAAACCCGGCCGTGAGTGTAATGGTGTAAGCATGCCGCCGGTCTTGAAGAACGTCACCACTCGGCACATGATCCGCGCACTTGAACAAGATGGTTTTGTCCGGACGCGTCAGTCTGGTTCGCACGCTATTTACGTCAAAGATGCACGCCGGATTGTGGTGGCGATTCATTCGTCAGGTGACACGATTCCATTGGGCACTTTGCGCCGGATGTGTCGTGACGCTGGCTGGGAAGAAGACGATCTACGTCGGCTGGATTTGTTGAAGTGAAGAGGACCTGTCCGTGAGTTTTCAAAATCAAGTCGTCCTCGTCACTGGCGCGGGGCGCGGCATCGGCAAAGCGATTGCGCTGGCGTTTGCGCGCGAAGGTGCGAAGGTCGCCGTCAACGACATCAATCCCGATTCGTGCGAGGCAACCGCTAATGAAATCAAAGCGCTTGGCGGCGAAGCGGCGGCCTGTCACGCGGATGTGTCCAACAAGCTGGCGGTGCAGGCGATGCTGATCGATCTGGAAGACCGCTGGGGGCGCGTCGATGTGCTGATCAACAACGCGGGCGTCGAGCCGCACAAACCGATCGTGCAGCTGGACGAATGGGACTGGAATCGCACCATCGATGTGAACTTGAAAGGCGCGTTCATCTGTTCGCAAAGCGCAGGCCGCATGATGATCAAGCAGGGCGGCGGTGTCATCGTCAACATCGCGTCGATCGCGGGGCGGGCGGCAGGCCTGCGGGACCGATCGGCCTACGTGGCGAGCAAGACCGGACTGATCGGCTTCACCAAAGAGTGTGCGCGTGAATTCGCCGCGCACCAGATTCGCGTCAATGCCGTGTGCCCGGGCGTCATCGTCACCGAGATGACGGCACACCTGCGCGACAATGCCGCGCAAATGCAGAAGTGGCTGGAAGATATTCCGCTGGGGCGATTGGGTGAGCCGGACGATGTGACCGGCCTGGTGTTGTTCCTGTGTTCCGATGCGGCGCGGTACATCACCGGTCAGGCCATCAACGTCGA
>JAUQXD010001237.1 GCA_030834835.1 Thermoflexales bacterium
CACGCTGACCAATGTTGCGGCGGTACCGGACGGGTGGCGACCCATTCCCAATACGGGTACAATCATCGTGGAGCGGCAGGCTGCGGGCTGGGTGTGCGTGGACTGGTGCGGCACGCTGATCGGTGTGTAGGGCGTCCGACCGAAAAGCATATACTCCGAGGTGCTTTACCGCATTTCCTCAGATTGACCACCGACAAGACTGGCTATATCGCACGCCAATCGGTGACATTTGGCTGTTGCCCCTCGACTTACTTAGGGCTATCATCACCCTCTCGTTTTCACGCCCAGGCATCACCAGCAGCGGAGGTCTACGATGTGTGTGCGCGTGTTCACTTCTACGGCAGGCTTACAAGTTAGGACTGCTTTGAGACTCATCTGTCACACTCCGGTCTTTCAATTCGGGCGCACGCTCCTCATGTTGAGTGTGTTGATCGGAATGACCGCCTGCGCCTCGCCGACGCCTCCGCCGTTGACGCCGATCACTGTGCAACTCTCCTTTTCGCATCAAGCAGAAATCGCCGGGTTGTCTGCGGCAGACCAACTGAATTATTTCGCAGCTGAAGGTCTGCACGTCTCGATTGTGGAAGGCGGCCCGGAAGTGGACTTCATCGCGTGCGGCGGGAAGCCTGCTTCAGGTTGTGTGCCATTCTTGTTGACCGGCAGGGACTGCGGCGCTTCGTCGATGAATCAGATCAAGTCTACGTGCTTACCTGGCGGAACAGCTGTTCAACTCACATTGGCAACGGCCGCTCACCCTCAAGGGCATGCGGCGCAAACGGACGTAGTCATCGGGGGTTAAAACGTATGCGCCCACACTCGGAGAACCCCGTCCTTCAAAAACTCATCTCCTTTGGGAGCCAAGTGGTTGAGCCGGCGCGCACGGTGGAAGACCTGGATCGCCGTCGTCAGGCCAGACTCCTCGCCTCCATTTTGCTATTTTTTCTGCTGATCACCTGCGGGCTGTTTGTCGTGCGCCTGCCGGTGATGGGCTTCCAGTTGAATGCAGAAAACGTATCACGCTTGCTCATCGTGCTCGTGATCTATCCGCTGTTCCAGTTGAGCCGGCGCGGGCAAGTTCGCCTGGCAAGTCTGATCAGCGTCGTTCTGGGCTCGCTGATTTTGTTTGGGTTGGCCGCGACAGATGATCTGGCCAGAACGAGCCCGATACTCGACTACCTGGTGGTGCTGCTGCTGTTTGGGAGTTTGTTCTTACCCGTCCAGATAAATATTCTGGTATTTGTTGGCCAGTTGACGGGCCTGCTGATGGTGGGGCGCGCGATCCTGAATGCGTCATTTCAAGATATTATTGCCGGCCCGTTCAGTCTGCACTTGACGATTGGCACAATCGTGATCCTGGTGGGCTGGCATCGCAACCTGCTTGAACATAGCCGTCTCGAACAGCTGGCGCACAGCGAACAACGCCTACAGGATGTCATCGCCAGCAATATTGATGGCATGGCGGTGATTGACGGGGCCGGGTTCATTCAGTTTTTGAATCCGGCGGCCGTTGAATTATTCGATCGGCCCCCGTCCGCTCTGGTGGGCCAGCCCTTCGGCTTACCCTTGACGCACGACCAATTTACGGAAATCACTCTCGATCGGGCGCGCGGCAGCCGCACGATCGAAATCCGGAGGGCATCTATCCGGTGGAATAACGCACCGGCCATGTTAGCCTCAATGCGTGATGTCACCGAGCGCAGGCGGATGGAAGACGCGTTACGCGATCTCACTGTCACGTTGGAACAGCGCGTGAAAGAGCGAACAGCCGCGCTCAGCGAGAGTGAGGAGCGTTTCCGCAGCCTGTATGAGAATAGCACCGTGGGCATTTACCGGACAACGCCCGATGGGCGAATCCTGTTAGCCAATCCCGCATTGATTGCCATGTTGGGCTACTCGTCTTTCGACGAGCTGGCCAGCCGGGATCTTGAACAAAGCGGCTTCGAGCCAACTTACCAGCGCGCGCAATTCATTGAAACCATCGAACGCGAGGGCCAGATCATTGGGTTGGAATCCGGCTGGACGCGGCGAGATGGCGCGGCAATTTTTGTCCGGGAAAGCGCCCGCGCCATCCGCGACCCACAGGGCAGGACGTTATATTATGATGGAACGGTCGAAGACATCACCGATCGCAAGCGGGCGGAGGACCGCGTCCAGCAGCTAAATCGCGTGTACGCCGTGCTGAGCGACGTTAACCAGGCTATCGTTCGCGTCCGCGATTCGCAGGCGTTGTTTGAGGCGACCTGTCGCATCGCCGTCGAGAAGGGCGGCTTTCGCCTGGCTTGGATCGGGCGGCTGGATGAGGCAAGCCAACAAGTGCGAGTGGCGGCGCACGCCGGGACGAATGACGGCTACCTGGAACTACTCGACATCGCCGTGAATGAGGAGCAGCCACGCGGGCGAGGGCCGACCGCCGAGGCCCTGCGTACCGGTCAACATGCCGTCGTCAACGATGTTGAACATGATCCGCGAATGGCCCCGTGGCGAGAGGCCGCCCTGCGTCGGGGCTATCGATCATCGGCGGCCTTTCCGCTGAAAATCAACGGCGAGACATGGGGCACGGTCAATCTGTATGCTGGCGAGCCAGGCTTCTTCGACGAAGACGAGCTCAAGCTGCTGGACGAGCTGGCGATGGACCTCTCTTTCTCGATGGAGTTCTCCGCGAAAGAAGTGGAACGCAGGCAGGCCGAGGAAACGGCCAACAGCCTGGCAAAGTTCCCCTCTGAAAATCCCAACCCCGTCCTGCGCATCGACCGTGAGGGCGTCCTGCTCTATGCCAATGAGGCCAGTGCGGCGATGCTGGCCGATTGGCAATTCGTCGTCGGCCAGCCAGCCCCGCCCGTGTTGCAGCAGATGGTGTCTCAGGCGCTGGCGGCGCGGCAGGCCACAACGACTGATCTAGCGCAGGGCCAACGAATTCTTTCGTTCGTCGCTACCCCGGTGATTGAGACGGACTACGTCAATCTGTACGGGCGCGATGTCACCGAGCGCGTGCGAGCCGAGGAGGCGCTGCGTGAGAGTGAAGCGCAACTGGCGGGCGTGATCACTTCGGCGATGGACGCGATCATCACCGTGGATAGCGGGCAGCTGATTGTGCTGTTCAACGCTGCCGCC
>JAUQXD010001238.1 GCA_030834835.1 Thermoflexales bacterium
ACCTCATCGGGGCCGAGCGGCGAACCGTGCACTTCCGAAGTGTTCTGCTTGTGCGGCGAACCGTAGCCAATGATGGTGCGCACGCGAATGAGCGAGGGCCGATCGGTGACGGCCTGCGCCGCGCGCAGGGCCTGCTCGATCGCGGCCAAGTCGTTGCCGTCTTCGATCAATTGCACGTGCCAGCCGTAGGCCTCGAAGCGCTTCGTCACGTCTTCGGTGTAGGTGAGATCGGTCGCGCCGGCCAGCGAGATGTGGTTGTCGTCGTAAAGGTAGATCAGCTTGCCCAACTGCCAGTGCCCGGCCAGTGAGGCCGCTTCGTGCGAGACGCCTTCCATCAGGTCACCGTCGCTGACGATGCCGTAGGTGAAGTGATCGAAAATCTTGTGATCGAGCCGATTGTAGCGCGCGGCGAGATGGGCTTCGGCCAGGGCCAGACCCACACCCATCGCAAAGCCCTGGCCCAACGGACCGGTGGTCACTTCGACGCCGGGCGCCATGCCGCGTTCGGGGTGACCAGGGGTCCTGCTTTCCCACTGGCGGAACGCTTTCAGATCATCCAATGAGAGATCGTAGCCGGTGAGGTGCAGCAGCGAGTACAACAACATGGAGCCGTGCCCGCCCGACAGGACGAAGCGATCGCGATCGGGCCAGTTGGGATCGATCGGGTTGTGACGCAGCACGCGCGTCCACAGCGCGTAAGCCATCGGCGCCGCGCCCATCGGCAGACCGGGGTGGCCGGAGTTGGCTTTTTGAATCGCATCAATCGACAGGCAGCGGATGGTGTTGATGCAGAGTTGATCAAGCGGGGTTGCCGTCATGGTGATCACCTTAGTGTAGGATTGACGTATTATACGCCTAAATTGGCGCGGGGAGAAACCAGTCTCGGTGACAGGTGAGATTGTGTGCTTGTGCCGTTTTTAGGCCTATGTTATCCTCGATCGCGTAGCGACTTTCGCACACACGATGGGGCGCACCATCGTGCACACACCTACTCTGCTTGACCTGCGGCGGTGAATTATGGGCTGGGGCATCCTGATCGATCTACTGGTCTTGTTCGGCCTGGTGGGCGGTATTATCCAGGGCCTGCAGCGCGGCCTGGCAAAACAGTTCATGTCGGTAGTCATGCTGTTTCTGGCGACGGCCTTTGCGGGCCTGTTGTACGGACCGCTGCTGGGCATGTTTTCCAGCCTGGGGGGCAGCGCGGCCACCAACCGGACGGGCAGCGCGATTGTCTTTTTCTTCCTGCTGGTCGTGTTCTATGCCATCCTGGAATACACCCTGCATCGCAACTATCCCGACCTGCGCATCAAGGCGTTGGGCCAGGTGGGCAATATCCTGGGCGCTGTGGTGGGCTTCGCCTGGGCGATGCTGGGCATCAGCCTGTTGATGGTGATCTTTGACTTCACGGCAGCGGCAGTGGGCGGCCCCGCGAATTTCGTCAACGAGCTGTTCCGCACGTCGTATCTGGTGCCGTTATTCCGCGATTTCTTTAACATCCCGTTGGCCGGGCTGCGGCCGTTGTTCCCCGGCGGCCTGCCGGAAGTGCTGGCCTATTTTGCGCGTTAACATTGC
>JAUQXD010001239.1 GCA_030834835.1 Thermoflexales bacterium
GATGGTGTTGCTGTAGCCGCCGCCGATGGTGGCGTTCTGCGTCATCGCCCAGTTCAGATCGCCACCGCCGATGTAGGACACATATCCGGCGGCCACATTGTAGAAGCCGCCGCCAATGCCGGCCGAGTTGCCCGTAGCGTAGTTGTGCAGCCCGCCCCCCACCGTGGTGTAATCGTTGTTGGCCCAGTTGTCGATACCGCCCGCGATCGTCGCGCCGTAGCCATCGGATTGGTTCTTGCGCCCGCCGCCCACGGTGGCAAAGGTGTTGAGCGTGCGATTCTCGTAAAAGAATGTGCCGCCGCCCGCGATAGTCTGGCCGTAGGTCGTCGGTGAAATGGTGTTGCCGCTGTACCCGCCGATGATGTTGGGGCTTTGCGGCTGCGGATAGATGCGCAGCGCGGGTACATTATTCACGCCGATGTTCAGGGCGAAGTTGTCGGTGGTGCCGAGGAAGTTATTTCCGTTCGTGCCACTGTTGCCGTTCAACGCCCAGTTGTTCAGCGAATAGATCGCGTAGGGTGCGGCGGTCAATTTGGTGCGCGGACTCAACGTGATGTAGTTGGCATCGCCGGTGCATTTCACTGCCGTTTCGATCCAGCGCGCGTCGCCGACAAAAGTAGTCGAGCCGTAATCGATCTGCACGGTGAACAGGCCGTTGCTAATCGGCACGGTGTTGAACGTGTTGCTGTTGAGGAAACTGCCGCCGCTGGCCGAATCCCACAGCGACAGGCTCAGATCACAGGCACTGCTGACGGGCTGGCCGTTTTTGATCAGGCGGCCTTGATAGGTGAACGATGATCCCGCCGCGACTTGCGGACGCTGCGGCCCGTTGCCTTGCGCCGCCGCCGTGCCGATCAGCGCGAGGCTGAACAGCAGCGTCACAGCACTCAATATCAGAATGAATAACCAATGCGTCGTTCGACTATTGATAGACATGGTGTCCTCCCCAAGACTTGTTTGAAGCATCAATTACACTGGTTGATATTTAGCGTTTCAGCAGCGGCAGATAGACACGCCGAACCGGTGTGCCTTCATACGAACCGATGTCGCACCTGGCGCCTTGCGGCCGGGCCACGCCACGCTGATCGGTGGTCGGACAGCCGCTGTTGGCGCCGGTATCGCGCGCCGTGCTGCTCAGGCCCAACGCATGCGTCAGGGTAGGGCCGCCGTTCGCTTGCAGCGCGCCCACTCTCGGATCAAGGTTGATCAGATCGCCGCCCACGCTGAAACCGCACGTATTGGCACTCTCCAGATTGTTGCCCTGCGATGAAAGATGGGCATCGCAATTGTTGGGCGAACCAAACGCGATCAGCGTGTTCTTGAGCGTCGTCGAGATGTTGGCCGATCCGCCTACATAGACGTTGCCACCCTGCGTGGTCGCGGTGTTGCTTACGAGCGTGGTATTCAACAACCCGATCGTGCCCGCGACCCAATACAGGCCGCCGCCGTTGGCCGTACTGGCGCGATTGCCGCTGATGGTGCTGTTGAGAAGACTGAGCGTGCCAGAGTTTTCCAGTCCGCCGCCGCTGGGCGCGATGTTGTCGTTGAAGGTGCTGCCGCCGAACATAGTCGACCCGGCATCGTTGGACACCGCGCCGCCGTACATCCCCGCCGCATTCCGGCTGAAACTGCTGTTGCCGATCGACATGACGCCCAGATAGTTGTTGATGCCCCCGCCGCGGTAGCCGGCCGTGTTGCTGATAAAGGTGGTGTTGAGCGTCTCCAGCGCCACGGTCGTATCAATGCCGCCGCCGTTGACGCTTGCCATATTGCCGGTGAATTTGCTGTCGACGATCGAAGTGGAGCCGTAGTTCCCGATCGCGCCGCCGTGCGTGCCGGCGGTATTGCTCATGAACAGCGTGCTTGCGATCGATGCCGCGCCGTTGGTATTGACACACACCGCGCCGCCCTGCGCCGTGCTGTGATTGCCGATCAACCGCGTCTCGTTCAGCGATAACTTTGCATTGGCCGCCACGTTCACCGCGCCGCCGCAAACGCCTTGCCCATTCATCAATGTGATCTGCGTCAACGTTAAAGTCGCGCCGGATTGGATTAAGAAATGGCGTCCGGCGTTGGCCATGTCCAGCGTCACCTTGTTGTCGCCGTCGATGGTCACATTCGTGTTGATGGTCTTGGCGCTGCTCAACGTGAGCGTGATCGGCAGCACGCCGCAATCAAAGCGAATTTCTTTGGCCGTCGCCAGCGCGCTGCTCAAAGCTGCGTCGGTGCAGCTGGCAGTCGCGCCGCTGCCCACCGTCACACGTCCGTCCGGCAGGGTGCGGAAGGTCTGATCGGAGCCGTAATAGGTCTGGCCGTTGCTGCCTACAAAACGCAAGCGCCAGTGATAAAGCGTATCGGGCTGCAAAACGTACGGTGTCCAATCGGTCCACACTTTCCAGCCCATGCCGGGATTGCCAGAAGGAATCACCGCCGGCCCGTCGGTAAACAGGCCGTAACTGGTGGTGGTGCCCAGATCGAAATAACCGTTGCCGCCGATACCGTAGTTGTAGAGATAGCCGATCGAGAACGCCGAATTCACGGTGATCGAGATCGTCGAAGGCGCGGAATAGAAAACGGTGGGCGTGCTGCTGAAGACGTACACGCCTTGCTGCGGATGCAGCCACGGGCTGCTGTTGCCGTCCAGCGACCAGACGTGCGCCGTCAACGCTGCATTGGTCAAGGTCGTCGTCGTGCGCACCGGGATCTGAATCTCCAGGATGCGGCCCAGCGGAATGGGCCACAAATTGGCGTGCGCGTTATCGGCCGACGGAATCCAATACGCGCCAGGGTTGTAGCCGGACGCAGGCAAAGATTGTGGACATTCATTCAGCCCCAATTGATTGTTGTCGTAGTAGCAATAGACTTTGTTCGTGCCGTCGATGGCGAGCGAAGTATTGGCCGGCAGCTGCACATCGATGTACGCGCGCTGGCCGCTGCACGCATTGCCCATGCCGGCCACGACGACGTGAACGTAGTACACGCTGCTGGGTGAGGGTTGACCCGCTTCAGGATCAGCGCGGAAGCCGGTGTAGGTACCGATGCCGTATTCGTTGTACGGCAAGCCCTGAATGATGCTGACACAGTTGACGATCGATGAATACTGGATCATTCCGTCATACCAGGCAAAAGCAGTAGCCGCAACCGGGCCGTGTGGGGTGGGCGCGGGCTCGATCGGGCCGTGCGCGCGCGCCGGTTGCAGCCCGGTGATCAATACTGCGATCAAAATCAATCTGCGAAAATAACGTGACATGGTCTCTCCCTTGACTTCAGTCTCATTCAGCCTGACGATACGTTTCCGCCAGAAACGCCAACAGGCTGTTCACATCGGCAAAACCGTGCCGTTCACCCGTGTGTGGATCTTCCAGCGAAGCCCGCCACACAGCTGATTCGTCTTCGCCGGTTAGCCAGAGTCTCAGCAGATAAGCCTGATAGCGACGCGATTCGGTGGCTGAGTTCATGGCATCTCCACAGGAGTCCGTCAGTCTAGTTCGACCATCCTAGCAAAGTCCCGTGATAAAAACGTGATAGTGATACAATCAGCGGCCTAAATTCATAGTAGGATTTTTCACGCACAGACCAATGCCGAACCTGACGCTGTCACTACTTGGACCCATGCAGGTGGCCCTCGATCACCAGCCAGTCACCAGCTTTGCCTATCACAAAGCGCGTGCGCTGCTGGCTTAT
>JAUQXD010001240.1 GCA_030834835.1 Thermoflexales bacterium
GCGGCTACTGCACGCCTGCGATGATCCTCGCGGCCAAGTCGCTGCTCGATCGGACGCTCAATCCCAGCGAAGACGAAATCCGTGACGTGTTGAGCGGCGTACTCTGTCGTTGTACAGGCTACATCAAGCCGGTGCAGGCCGTTCAGCGCGCGGCGGCGATGATGCGCGGTGAAGCCGTGCCCCCGATTGAACTGCGCGGCGAAGCGGTGCCGCTCTTCAACGAGCCGCGCCCAATTCCCGACATCGAAGGCGGCAATGGCGACACATTGACCAAGACCACGCCTTTACCCACGCTCGTCGTCGCGCCCGATGGCGACAAATGGAAAGTCGTCGGCAAGCCGGAGATCAAGGTCGATGCCTACAAGTTGGTGCAGGGCAAGCCGGCCTTCACCGACGACATCGAACTGCGTGGGATGTTGATCGCGAAGGTGCTGCATTCGCCTATTGCCCATGCCCGCATCAAGCACATCGACGTGAGCAAAGCGCGAGCGCTGCCCGGCGTGGCCGCCGTGCTGACGCATCACGATCTGCCGCGCGTGGCCTATTCCACCGCGGGCCAGTCCGATCCGATGCCGGGACCGCAGGATACTTTCTCGCTCGATCACAAAGTGCGCTTTGTCGGCGATCGCGTGGCCTTCGTCGCTGCCGAGACCGAAGAGATTGCGGAACGCGCGCTGGAGTTGATCGAAGTCGAGTACGAGGAACTGCCCGCGATTCTCGATTCGCGCGATTCGATGAAGCCCGATGCGATCCGCATCCACGACGAGCCGGAGTACATCAACTTCGCGGATTCTGATCCGAGCAAGAATCTGGCGGCGGAAATCCGCATTGATATAGGCCACCTCGACGAGGGGTTCGCGCAGGCCGATCGGATTTTTGAGGCCGAATATATCGTGCCTAAGGTTCAGCAAGCGCACATCGAGCCGCATGTCGTCGTCACGTATTGGGACGACGATGATCGATTGGTGATTCGCACGTCGACGCAAGTACCGTTTCATGTGAGACGGATTCTCGCGCCGGTGTTGGGCCTGTCGGCCAAGCGCATCCGCGTGATCAAGCCCCGCATCGGCGGCGGCTTTGGCGGCAAACAAGAAGTGCTGATCGAAGACGTGGCCGCGCACCTCACGATTGTCACGGGCCGCCCGGTGCGCTTCGAGTACACGCGCGCCGAAGAATTCTATGCATCACGTTCGCGTCACCCGATGCGCATCAAGATGAAGACCGGCGTGACCAATGACGGCAAACTTACCGCCAATGCGATGTACGCCCTCAGCGATACGGGCGCGTATGGTTGTCACGCGCTGACCGTCACGGGCAACACCGGCCACAAAGCGATGGCCTTGTACACCGGCCAACCCACCGAGGGCAATCCACCTATTCCCAACATTCGTTTTTATGCCGACATCGTGTACACCAACACGCCACCCGCGGGCGCGTTCCGCGGTTACGGTGTGCCGCAAGGCGCGTTTGCGGTGGATGTGCACATGGAGCGCATCGCGCGCGAGTTGGGCCTCGATCCGATCGAGTTTCGTTTGAAGAACGTCGTGCGCGCCGGCGATGAGCATCCGTTCAGCCGCGCGTGGAGCGAAGGCCGCGAGCCGCGCCCTGAGATTATCAAGACGAGCGCACTGCCGCAGTGTGTGGTGCAGGGCGCAGCGTCGATCGATTGGGCGCGCAAGTTCGGCAATGCCGATTGGCATGTCGTGCCCGGTAAGCCGCACCTGCGCAAGGGTATCGGCGTGGCGTGCGTGATGCAGGGCACGGCCATTCCCTATCTCGATATGGGCGCGGCGTCGATCAAAATGAATGAAGACGGCTCGTTCAACTGCCTCGTCGGCGCGACCGATCTGGGTACGGGATCAGACACGGTGCTTGGTCAGATGGCGGCGGAAGTGCTGGGCGTGCCGCTCGATGACATTATCATGTATTCCAGCGATACCGACTTCACGCCGTTCGATGTGGGCGCGTATGCGTCATCAACGACCTATATTTCAGGCGCGGCGGTGACGATCGCCGCGCAAAAAGTGGCAGAGCAGATCAAGCTGGTGGCGTGCAGTATGCTGCAAGCTGAGCGTAACAAACAGCGAGCCGCCGTTAAAGATGAACACGCCGAAGCCGTGGTCGGGCGCGGTGAGCCGCTGGATGTGGATGAGCGCGCGACGATGGATGACTGCGCGCTGAACATCGATCAGATTAGGCTGGCGGACAAGCGCGCGTGGGATCCCGATGACAATTCGGTGACGCTGCAACAGATCGCGCTGCACTCGCTGCATCATGCCGATCAACATCAGATTATGGCCGTTGGCTCGTACGTGTCGCCCGAATCGCCACCGCCGTTTGCCGCGCAATTCGCCGAAATCACCGTCGATACGGAGACGGGGCAAGTCACCGTCGATAAGTTGATGATGGCCGTAGACTCCGGCACGATCGTCAATCCCGTCACCGCGGGCGGGCAGATCGAAGGCGGCATGACGCAAGCGTTGGGTTATGCCGTGTGCGAAGAAATGAAGTACGACGATCAGGGCCGCTCGTTGGCGAATGACCTGTACGACTACAAGATCTTCCGCGCCGATGAGATGCCCGAACTCGACGTGATCTTTGTCGAGACGAAAGAGCCGTCGCATCCGTTCGGCGTGAAGGCCGTGGCCGAAATCCCGATGGACGGTGTCGGCCCGGCGGTCGTCAACGCCATCCTCGACGCGACCGGCGCACAGGTGAATGAAATCCCTGCTACACCGGAGAGAGTGTGGCGAGCAATTCACAATGCACAATGAACAATGCACAATGTGCAACGGGTCGCGTAAGGATCGGCTTGAAGAATGTGGTGATCCCTGATCGCGGCGACAAGATAACGATTGAGTAGCGGCGCTTCGCGCTCGTGACCACGTCATGCCCGAATGCTTTTGTCGGGCATCCATGCGACGATAAGCAACGCGTGTTGACTGGAATATGGATTCCCGCCAGAAGCGCGTGGGAATGACGGCGTTTGGCGTTTTGCTTCCCGCCCACGTCCGCCCGGGCGCGGTGAGTAAGTTCAGATGGTAGGTTTTTATATGGCAACCGAAGCAATGTTAGTCGATACGCAGGCCATTCCCCGCCTTTTGATAACACGTCTCTCCGGTCCGCTGGTTGCCAATCATTTCATACCGAGTAAGGTACAAGTATTGGGACCACAATATCAGATACATGGCAAAGCAGCGTTGGATCCTCAAGAAATTGAGGTGCCATCGCTCACCGAACTTCTGAGTGATTTTCAGCGCACCACCATTTTTTCAGTTTGGGGACTTCCCATTTATCAAGTTGCAGGCCCACTTCTTACATGCAAACTGACGGGCGATGGTGTGGGTCATTTCACCGTTGACGTGGAATTTGCGGAAGACACGCGAAGATTCAGTGATCAATTCGTGACTGAGCAGACTTGCCTCAGGCAGTTTATCACGGACCGACGACGATTAGGCGATTGATAGTGCTGGGAATCTAGGCACGCCAAGCCAAATCAGCAGGTCGGGCTCCCACGCCCGACCCCACGCCCGACCCCGCGACGGCTCCCACGCCGTCGCGACTTCAAGAGGTAGAGATTCATCTTGCAAGAACTGACCACGCTAAACCACTGCAAGACCTGCGAACTGATCGCACGGCGTGATGCTGGCTTGGCGCCACTCTGGGACAATATCCTGCGCACGCCATACTGGGATGTTGTCCATAGTTACAACACCTCGCTGCCGGGTTGGCTGGTGCTGGTAGCGCGTCGGCATATCGAAGCCATTGACGAGCTCACCGAGGAGGAAGCGGTGGAACTGGGGCAATTGGTGCGTCGGGTGTCGATCGCGCTGCGTGAAGTCACCGGGTGTGTCAAAACGTATGTGATGCAATTCGCCGAGCAGGCCGAACATCCGCACGTTCATTTCCATATTGTGCCGCGCATGGCTGATCAGCCGGAGGATCGTCGCGGCGGTCAGGTTTTCGGGTATCTGGGCGTGGCCGAAGAAGAGCGCGTGCCCGAAGAAACGCTGACTGCTCTGGCGGCACAGATTCAAAGCATTCTCCTGACTGGGCCTTAGCTGAGTGCGTGAACCGTACAGCTGGCTGAATTGAAAACCCCCGGACTCGTGATGTTGATTCCGGGTTTTTGTTTCGGTTGCTTCCATCCGAAGATCTTGCTGGTGAAGCCCGCCGAAGCCGAAGATGAATCTTCGGGCTCCGCAACCGCACCCGATGAATCGGGTTTAGCCGGATTGATCCGGCACTGTCGTGTAGCCCGGCGATTCATCGCCGGGTGGTCTTCGCAGCAGTTCTTATTGTGGCAGATATGCTCTTGCTGGATTGCCAAATCCAGCAGCCAGTCGACGGATTTGGCAACACCTGCACTGCATCCGCAGCGCGGTGCAAGTGTCCGTCGGGAGCGCTTCAGAATTGCTGGTCGCTTCGGGTAGTGAGGGCTGCAAATCGATTCGCCCGATCACCCCCGGTCTGAATTCAGTAATAACCTTGTCAAATCTCGCGCTTACCGCCGATTTAGCCCATTCGGCGTGATATACTCTGCCGCAGTTTCAACCCCATCAGCCAACAACCAAACTTGTATCACAAAAGGTATCACTTTTTGCCACTGACTTGTGGCCGCGTTGCGTTATGCTTATCGTAGGGGCGAGGCATTCGCATAGTTCTTGTGTTGGCTGGAATCGTTGCGGGGAAGTTAT
>JAUQXD010001241.1 GCA_030834835.1 Thermoflexales bacterium
AGCGGCAGGTCGCCATCGCGAAGGTTGATCTTTGGACGCGGATTAGTTTGTAACACGCCCCACGAGCGCGCCGCGTTGACGCCAGGCGGAATGTACCTGTATACTTTCGGCGTCACGGCAAGTAGCGCGGATACCCCAAACAGATAGGTCGGAAGGAATCCCGTTGAAACGAATCGCGGTGTTATCGGATATTCACGGAAATATCGCGGCGCTTGAGAGTGTCGTGGCCGACCTCAAACGACGACGGGTAGAGCGCATTGTGAACCTCGGCGATCATGTGTCGGGGCCGCTCTGGCCGCGCGAGACGATCCAGTACCTGATGCAACAAGACTGGATCCAGATACGAGGCAACCACGATCGACAACTCATCAGTCAAGATCCAAAACAACATGGCCCGTCGGATCAATATGCCTATCAGTTCCTAAGCGACCTTGAACGCGATTGGCTGCGTGCACTGCCCGCTCACACAATGTTACAAAACGAGTTCATGCTGGTTCATGGCACACCGTCGAGTGACACCACTTACCTGCTGGCAACCGTCGAACATGGCAGAGCCAGACTCGCCACGCCAGCCGAAATCGGGCTGCGGCTCGGTGAAACTCAATCGCGCGTGCTGCTGTGCGGTCATACCCACATTCCCCGGGTAGTTCAAATGCCTGCGAACAGGTTGATTGTCAATCCCGGCAGCGTCGGTCTTCCGGCCTACAGTGACGAATCGCCGGAGCACCATGTGATGGAGACCGGCTCACCTCACGCTCGATACGCAATCTTGGAACATCAGAATGGGAATTTGGTGGTAGAGCTGGTTGCGGTTTCTTATGATTATCAGAGGGCGGCCGAGCAAGCCCGCAAGAGCAATTGCCCGGATTGGGAATTGGCGCTTCAAACCGGCTACATGAACGACAAGATCGTGGACTAACCATGAAGCGCTGCCGCGATCAAGACCTCGCGGGTTTTGAAAGACACTCCGGCGTCGGCTGACAGTCGTTCGATGAGGCGGGCCAGCATCGCCAACCAGTCTGTTGTAACCTGCGAGGTCTGACCGGCAGACATCGTGGCTAACCCTCGGCGGTGGAGCGGGTAGCCGCATACTGGCCGAGTGGCGGTCGCCAGATTAATCGTCATGAAATATGCTTTGCGGCTTCTATTCTCGTTGATTTTGATAGCGGCATGCCAGGCATTGCCCGCCACTGCCCCGGCTCTGGCAACTCTCAGACCCGCAGCGATCTCCAATGCGACTATCGTTTACTTTGACATATCAGGCTCGACAGAAACTGAACTGCGAAATCAACTCAACGCGTCAGGACCAGTGGGCTATGACGGCTACAAGGGTGATTCGACAACGAGCTGGTACATCACCTGGCATTGGGCCACTGATCAATCCGGCGCATGTCAAATGGACCAGGCCGTTGTCTCATATGAGATCACCGTCATCTTCCCGCGCTGGAAACCGCCTGAGGGCACACCTGCACAATTGCTTGCCAGGTGGGAGCAATATACGACTGCCCTGATCATGCATGAGAAAGGACATGTCGATTTAGTTGTGCGGAGCGTTCCGAAAGTAGCGGAGGCCGTTAAGGGCGCGCCGTGTAACGAGGCAAATGCTGTTGGCGAGATGATGCTGGCCGAGATCCGCAAGCGTGAGGTTGAATACGATGCCATCACAAATCATGGCGCCACTCAGGGCGCGAGATTCCCTTAGCCTTTGCTCTGCCCACGGGTGAGATGAAAGTCGTCAACGAACCGCTGCGCGAGTTGAGCATCCGTGTTGCCATTCGCCCTTGAAGGGCTAACGTCCATGCCACCCGATTCAGATCAACCTGCCTCTCACACACAATGTCACACCTGTTCATCGCTGGCCGACGAGGAATCGGCCTATCAGAAATACGGTTGGGAGGAAAATGATACACACCTCCCGGCAGCAGCTGGCCGCCTGAAGGTCGTGAGAGACTTCTATCCTTACTCCAGCCGCAAGCTACAACTTCAGCAATGCCCTGACTGCGGCACGTACTATCTCTATCGAACCGATTACGAATACCTGGTCAACGGCAGCGAGGATGAAGAATTCTTGACGCGGCTCAAGCCCGAAGATGCAACGGAGTATTTGACACGGCCTGTATAGGATAAACGGTTAGTTTCTCAAGCAAAACGATTGGTGTTGTTCGCTTCGCTGTTGGTTTGTTCGCTCAATTGCTGATTCGCCGACTCACTTATTCGCTGCCGCGCCATCTGGCCTCGCACAAACAGATGCTGTGCGTGATAATGCCGGCTCGATCGCCAGCCGATCATGCGCAGGAAGGCATAATCCAGCGCCGCCGAGGTAGCCGCCCCGATCACGGGTACGGCGCGCGGTAGCCAACTCGTCACGATCTTGGCGGCCAACTGTTCAGAGATGCGCTTCAGCAAATAGCGCTCCACCAGCTTGCCGCCCACCTCCACGCCCACTTTCTGTGCCAGGCGCGGCGCGATCTGATCGATGGTGATCTCTGCACCGATGGCTGCGCCCAGCGCCAGCAGCAGCGGCACCGCATCGCCCCGGTTGTCCTCGATCTCCGTGAAGCCATATGTCAGCGCGTGCCGCCGCACCAGACCCACCGTCGCCGTCACCAGCATCGGCACATCCAGCGCGATGCCGGGAATTCCGATCGATCCGGCGCCCGCGCCGGCTGTGGCGGCCAGCACCTGCGCCTTGCGCGTGTAATCTTTCGCCACGCGATCGAGCACGTCCACGCTTAATCGCTCGTCGAAAAAATCGATTGGTCGGTGCAGATCCAGCGTGCGGCCCGACAGCACGTTAACTCGCGCGACGATGTCGTCGACAACGGGCCTGACAAAGGGCACCACGCCGGTGCCTTTCACTACGGCCACTTCCAGCGTGTGATAGAGCTGATCAGTAAGTTTCTGGCGGGCGTTCATATCACGGCAAGCCTGGCGTGCCCGGCGGCGACTGCGTCGGAGGCACGGGCGTCATCGTGGGTGGTGCCGCCGTAGGTGGCGCGAATGTTGGCGCTTCCACGGTCGGGGTAGCGGGTGGTATGGGTGTGTCCGTAGGCGGTGGCACTGTAGTCGGGAGCAGCGTCCAGGTGGGTGTGGGCGGCACGCCGGGCGTCTCCGTCGGCGGCACAGTCGGCGTTTCGGTGGGTGGCACAGTCGGCGTTTCGGTCGGCGGCACGATCGGCGTTTCCGTGATCACGATCGGCGTCCACGTCGGCGAAGGCGGTGTGGGTGTCCATGTCGGCACGAGCGTCCACGTCGGCAGTGGCGTGAACGTTGCAACAGGGATCACGTAGGGCACGTACAGTCTCTGACCCTGATAGATCTGCGTCGAAGTCAGGCAGTTATACCGAATCAACTGTTCGATGCTGACGTTATAACGCACCGCCAGGCGGGACAGCGTATCCCCCCACTGCACGATGTAGA
>JAUQXD010001242.1 GCA_030834835.1 Thermoflexales bacterium
ACGCTGCCGTACACCCAGCGCTGCACGCCGGTGCGGCCGTGCGTCGCCATGACGATCAGATCGGTTCCGTATGTTTCGACGAATTCGTAGATGTTGTCGGCGGCCGGGCCGACGCGCACCTCCGTTTTGATCTCAAGACCCGATTGGGTGTAGCTGGCCGATCGGGCTGTAAGATAATCCGCCGCTTCATCAATCAAATCCTGCTGCATCCGGCGGCCCAGCCCGCGTTCCACTTCATCCAGCGATCCATCGATGGCGGCATAAGGCACGCAGCGCAGCAGGGTCACGTCGGCGTGCAGACGCTGCGCCAGTTCGAGACCGGGTTCTAAGGCGCGTTCGCTCAATTCCGAGCCGTCCAGGGTGATGGCCATCTTCTGAATAGGATCCGGGGCGCGGATAGCCAGCACGGGACAGGGCGCGGTGCGCAGGACTTTTTCGGTGACACTGCCCAGCACCCAGCGTGTGAGGCCGGAATAGCCGTGCGTGGACATGACGATGAGGTCGGCGCGTTCGGCGGCGGCGGTGTCCACGATGGCGCTGGCGACATCGCCTTCCGGCATGAGCGTGGTGAGTTTAACTTCCGGCGGTTGAGCCAGGCGCACGCCGTCCAGATAAGCGCGAATTTCGCGGCGGGCCACTTCCAACGAGCGGCCAGTGGGCGGCTCGTGCGAACCGGTGGTCGTTGGCACGCGGGCCAGCAGCAGGTGGGCGTCCGCCGATTGGGCGTCCGCCGATCGGGCGGCGGCCAGCGCCGGGGGCAAAGCGCGTTCGCTGAGGGGCGAGCCATCGAGGGGAACGAGAATCTTGCTAAACATGAGTGTCCTTAGAGGTACAAATTACCCTTCTAGCATCACCCAAATGGGCCATAGCGCCTAGTGGCGGATGTCACAGAAAGAGGGGGAAGTCTGTTGGGAGGAAGCGGGATGGAGCGAGGGAGAGATGGGGTGACAGGGTGAAGAGGTGACAAGGTGATCCGTTGCAAAGAGATCACCTTGTCGCCGTGTCACCCCGTCACTCTGTCATGCAACAGGCGTTTTCTTCACGGTCTTTTTGGCAGATGGCTGGCGCGCGCTGACTTCATACCCCCACTGGCCCAACTCCGGCGTGACTTTGCCGTTGAAGCGCTTGACCACAATCTGCACGGCGGCGGCTTGCAGCAAATCGAGCAGTTTTGCCGCCGTATCGAGGGTTTGCTGAGTGCCGGTGGTGCGCTGGCTCTTGCCCGTCTGCCGCGCGCCCAGGTTGTTTTGCAGGCCGGTCACGACCTTATCGACATCGGCCAACACCGGCGCCTTGAAGCGCTCGGCGGCAGGCCGCGCCCGCTCGGCAGTGGCGTACTGCGCCAGTACCTTGACGATCGCCGCGCGACCGTCGGGGATGAGAATCGTGCCACTGCGCTTGCCGGTCTGCTTGATGTCGAAGCCCCACTTACTCGCCTCGGCGGGCGTCTCGGCAAATTCATACAGCATGGTTCGATGAATCTTCTTGATGAGAACGACGGACTGTTTGTCCAGTGCCTTCACTTCTTCCGAGGACAACACGCGCTGACTTTCGCCGCTGGCCTTCAAGTCCAGCGCTGCGCCGCTCTGCTCGTACAGGGCGCGGACGTCTTCCGTATAGACGGTGCGCGCTGAGACGGCGAGGGTGTCTTCTTTGGCGAGGAAGGCGGAACAGAGGGTGAAGATTTTAGATGCAGCACGGGGCAATGGAAAACCGATGTCGTACTTGCCGAGGGTATCAAAACCAACTTTCATGAACACATCCTCCGGGAGAGATTTAGTTGATCGCGGGCGATCTGTGAAACCATCGCCCACGATTCAATCTTTGAATGGTGTTTTATGGATCACCTGACCAGGATTCGTCCCCAGACGTGTGATCTATGGATCATAGTTCCGGGATTCGTTCGCAGATGTGTGATCTATGGATCACCTGACCGGGATTCGCTCCCAGATGTGTGATCTATGGATCACAGTAGCAGAGATGAACCCTGGCAGGGTGATCTATGGATCACTTGCCCACGAGCGAATCGGACCGGGAAAGTACGCTGATTCACCAAAGCCGCCAGCCGCCCCTAGCTTTCTTTCGAGCGCTTTCAATAACTGACATCGTCTCGCGTATCTTGGCGTCTGGATTGAGAGTATAGCTGGTGTTGCAGGCACTAAAAGCACGCTCAAATACTTGAGAGGCCTCCTCGCGATTGCCGCTCTCTAGGCTCTGTTTACCAAGGCGATACAATATAATAGACAGATGATGACAAGCTGTGGAAAATTTGCCCACCATCATCTTGGCAAGCTTATCCTCTAAAATTTTTGAATACGCGTCAACGGCCAATTGGAGTGCGCTCGCGGCAGTTTCGAACCGTTTCGTTGCGCCGGGATACTGGAACCATCCGACGAATTCGAGTTCTTCAGCCACTCGTATGAAAAAGGCTGCCGCGTCCTCTTCTCGCGAAACTAGACTCGTTAACGTTTGGAAAGTCGTGAAAGCGGCATCGAATTGATCAAGGTCAATGTATGCCTTGATAATCTCTAAATAGGCGTCACCAAGCCATAATCGACCCCTATCGACCCAAAAAGAACCGTGCCAGCATGTCGCATCAAACAAAGATTGATTGGGCCAAGTCATGTTAATTGCTTTTAACAACACGGGGATAGCCTGCTCGGATTTCTTGGATTTGCCAAGAGCAGTTGTCACCTCTGGATTGTCTGGTTTCAGGGTCAGCGCTTGTTGGTATTCACTAACAGATTGTTCTTCGTTTACCCAAAACAGAATTCTGCCGAGGTTATAATGCATATCGGCAGAGTCGGGTTTAGTGGCTGTTGCAAGTAAATATGCCGATAAGATGTTACTATCAACTTTGCCCTCAAGCGCAATACGCGGATAATAATGATCAACAACTGAAAAAGGATCGATAAGAATGGCATTTTGATAGGCTTCAACTGCTTTGGTTGCTAATTTTTGCGATTCATATCCTTCTGCCTGCTCGATCCAGGCGTGCGCCAACTCGCTAATAGCTTCTGGAAATTCTCTCCACCTGTTGACGGCTTGCTGGAATTGAACAATGGCTTGCTCCCAATTGTTTTCTGTTTTGAACCGTATCCCCTGGTCAAAATAGCTCTGAGCAATGCTCCTGTCTTGGGTAGGGATTCTCGCAGGCAATTTGACAGGAGTGTTAGCCTCACCGCCAAGAAGCGCCAGTAATTCTGAATCTGTTGGCCTCAGTTCGGGTTGTTTTGCCAATGCGCTTGCAACAATGCTGCCGATTGCAGGATCAATATCGGGCCTGAGCGTCGCAAGAGCAATGGGTGGCTTGGTGCATACCACTTCTGATAGTATGTCAAACATTTTAGCTTGAATGCGAAACATATTGCTGTCTGATGTGGCTCGGGCTTTCTTTTCAATTTCAGAAATGTCAATGTAGTGTCGTCCTGCTAGCATTTCGTAAAGTACCACACCAATTTGATATACGTCACTTCGTGCGTCTACTACCTGCCCCAATACTTGTTCTGGTGACATGTAGATTAATGAGCCGGGTTGGAAACCGGCTTGGGTCATTGCCGCGCCGCCCATACTTCTTGGAACGTGGGCAATGCCAAAATCGCTCACTTTTGCACGTCCATCTTCAGTTAGCAGAATATTTTCAGGCTTGATATCTCGATGGATGATTCCTTTGGCGTGAACAGCAGAGAGACCTCTACACACGTCACTGATAATGCTTACTGCTTGTTTAACACCAAGTTGGCCTTGCTCATTCAGTAAGGAGCGCAAACTGCCGCCACTAATGTATTCCATTATAAGGAACACATTAGATCCAATAACTTTGAGCGCATAAATCGTGACAATGTTAGAATGACTTAACCCGCCAGCCGTACGCGCCTCTTGCATAAAGCGCTTCATGCCAGCTACCTCCGCCCGCTGATTGACGAGGAGTTCCTTAATCGCCGCAGGACGTGCCAACAGTGTGTCATGCGCAAGATAGACTGTTCCAAAACTACCCTGTCCTATGGGACGAATAACGCGATATTCTTCAAGTTGTTGTTCAGGAGAAAGGGGCATGGCGCTCCTTGTCAAACTAAAGATATTGATAGATGGGCTTCCTCATCAAATGAATTCGGTTTCTTCTACTACAAGTCGGTTTAGAGCCGACTTCGAGTATCAGGCCGCAATTCATTTGTGGTGTACTTGCAGCCAGCCCGTATAGTGTACGCCAATTTACCTTGGCGCGTCAATACGGGAAAGTACTTATTTCATGGCAGATCGGAGCATTTTGGGTAACAGACATCACGGATCGGGGCGTGTCAACCATCCTGTTTTTGAAGGCAACAAAAAGACCTGTCAGGTTTCTAAAAACCTGACAGGTCTAACTGTGGCTTACGCCGGTTACTTCGTCTTTACTTTAATCGACTTCGGTTTGGCCTGTTCCGCCTTGGGCAGGGTCAGCGTCAGCACGCCGTGCTCGAATTTGGCGTCGGCTTTGTCGGCGGTGACCAGCGAGGGCAGGGTCAGACTGCGCTCGAACTTGCCGAAACGGCGCTCCTGCCGCAGATAGCTCCCCTGCTCAATCTTCTCTTCGCTGGCCGTCTCGCCCCGGATCGTCAGCACGTCGCCCGTCACCGACACGTCGATGTCTTCCGGCTTGATGCCCGGCACCGACGCCTTGACGATGAGGCTGTCTTTGGTCTCGATCACGTCCATCGCCACACTCAGCGCTTCGGCATCGAACGGCGCCAGCCACGAGCCAGGGCGAATGAACGAATCTTCGACCAGGCGGTTCATTGCTTCACGCAGACTCATCATTTCCTTGAACGGTTCCCAACGCTCAACTGCATTTGCCATGTCAGCACCTCCTCTGCGAATTTCGCCCATAGTATAGCCAGATTGTGTTAGAGGAGAGCTAGCGAAATGTTGGTAAATTGGTAGATTAGGGAGCGGTAGATTGGTGACTGGTGAACTGGTAGATCAGGGAGCGGTAGATTGGTAACTGGCCAACCGGTCAATCGGCGACTGGTCGATTGGTGAACTGATCACCGATTGACCGATCACCAATCGACTAATCTACCAATGTACTAATCCCCAATCTACCGATTTCCCCTCACCACCAGCACCGGTGTCGTGGCTTCTTCGATCAGGTGCGCGGTCACATCGTCCAGCAGCCAGCGATTGAGGCCGTGAGTCAGGTGCGCGCCGACGACCAGTAGATCATACTTGCCCTGGCGCACTTCCGAGAGGATTTCGTCGACGACGAAGCCGTGCCGGACTTTAGCCGTGCTGCGCGGAGCGTACTGTTGAAGCAAGTCCAGCGCCGATTGAAGGTGGACGCCCTCGCGGGTGTGACGCGCGATCAGATCGTCGGCGGTGGCGGCCAGATCGGGCAGATACGCCTTGTCGTTCAGCGGCACCTGCGACATCACGTGCAGCACCGTCACGTCGGCCCGCGCGAGTTGGGCCACGCGACCGGCCATCGCCACATCGCGCAAGCCGGGGTCGCCGCCAGCCGTGCACGCCAGAATCTTCCGAAGGTTCGATCGAGCACCCTTGACCATCAATACCGAGCACCGTGCAAACTGCACGATACGTGTGGCCGTGCTGCCCATGAAAAAGCGCGTCAGCCCGCGCTGCCCCAGCTGCCCGATGACAATGAGTTCGGCCTGCCATGTTTCCGCTTCATTCAGGATTTGCTCGGCGGCGTGGCCGTGCCGAATCTTGATGGCGGACTGCGCCCCGTGCGACTGCAATTCAGCCACGAGCGGTTCCAGCCCGGCGCGCAGTCCGTCGATCTCGTCACGCTTTTCCACTACGCCTAACAGCGCGATCGGCTCGTCTGAATGACGCGCGATGTTCAGGCCAAAGCGCACCGCGTTGGCGGCGGCCGGGGAACCATCGGTACAAAGGAGAATTCTCATGATTACCTCAACAATAGAACAATCGGCACACCCACCAGCACGAACATGAACACGGTCAAATTGCGGCGATGACCGGTGATCCAGTTGGCGAGGTTGAGCAACTGCCGTTCATAAGGCCGATACAGGAACGCCAGCACGATCAGCGACACGATCGACACACTCAACATCTCAATCAGGACAATCGTGAATGATTCCGGTTTATTCATCAGGATCGAGGCGACCAGCGTGTCGACAAACGTCGTGATGTTCGCGCCCATGATGTAGGGAATGACGTTCTCGCGCCGCACGTAGCCGCGCGCCGACAGTGGCACGCGCAGGCTCAGCGACACCGAGACCGACATCGACACGACCGTAACCGCGCTGCCGAGCAAGAGCATCACGATCGGGCGGTAGAGCAGCCGTGGCGCTTCGCCGAAGTCGGTGCCGCCGAGTTTGAGTTCGGGCAGGGCGTGATCGATCAGGTTGAAGGCGAGCAGGATCACGCCGACGCCGACGGCAAAGACCAGCAATCCCGGCGCCCAGCTGGTGATCCAGCCCACGATCGGATCGAAGATCGCGTCGATGAACGAGGCCAGTTCCGCCGAGGCCGAGAAGTGGACGTCTTTGAAGGTGTTATTGGTGAGGAAGTAGGTGCCCAGCAGCATCGCCGGGATGTAGATCGACCAGGTGGTTAGCAGGGACAGCAGTCCCATGCCCAGGCTGCGTTTAGACTCGTGGCCGCGCAGCATGTACACAAAGCCAATGAACAACACGATAAACGACGCGCCCATGCGCGAGCCGTTGATCATGGTGAAGGTCTGCAGCGCAGTGATTGCGCCGCCGTTAAACAAACTCAACGAGGCGGCGGCCACGGGCGAACCGCTCAGCACCAGGTACGCGCCCAGCCAGCCAAAGCCCAGACTATCGACGGGGTCTTTCAACAGCGCGGCATCGTGCAGCATCGGCGCGAGGACTCTGGCGCCGGCTTTCATCAGTTGCAGGGCCAGTACAAA
>JAUQXD010001243.1 GCA_030834835.1 Thermoflexales bacterium
CAACCCGATGCCGAACTCACGCCCGCTGAAGCGACTGCATTGAATGCGCTGACCGCGTCGATGATGGACGTGTATCACGCGGGCCGGGCGGCCACCATCGCACTCGATCGGTACGGTGGCGCGGCCGGGGCCAAAGACCTGCAATGGTCGACGCTGCAAGCCAACGCGCTGCTGTATTACAAGAAGTTGATGGGCACGGCGTTGATCACCGCTGCGCTGCGGCTCGACGAATTCCATCAAGTGTTGATCGACGTGGGCCGCCCCGACGTCATCATCACCGCGGCCGATGTCATCAGCTATCAACAGCGGCTGGAAACGCAAGGCTTCACGGCTGAAGAGATCGCCGCCGCGCACCAGCTGGGTCTGACCGACGACGAGATCGAAGCCTCCCGTCAGGCCGCCCTCGCTGCCGATCCGGCTTCGATCGCAGGCAGTTCGCAGGCCCGATTGACGCAGATGGCCGACGCCTTCCGTGAGTTGAGCGACATGCTGCTGTACCCGCCCAACTTCCCGCTGTTAGGCAGTGTGGGCGGCTCGGGAAGACCGAGCGGCGCCGGGCGATGGGCTGGCACGGCCAATTCAACCCCTAATCTGCTGGTGCGTGTGTTTGAAAGCACGTCAACCATTCTGGTGGGCAATCCGTTGACGCAGACGGCCACTATCGAGCTGCGCGTGCGGCGCGTGGACCTGCCTGCCGATTGGACTGTTGCCGTGTCACCCGCGCAAGTCACGCTGGCGCCGGGTGAGCAGATCACGGCCACCGTCTCGATGGTGCCGGGTTCGACCACGGTGCAGGGCATCGTCGTGCGAGCGGCGGTGGAAGGCTACATCGCCGACGAGCTAATCGGCGGGGTCGCCATCGATACGATCGTGCCGCGGTATCAGCCGTTTGATGGTAGTCTGCATGTGTATCTGCCGTTGCTGCGGCGGTAGAATTCCAATTAACCAGGCGGCTCGCGATCGGCGTTCAATCGCGAGCCGCCAATTCAAGACACCTGTGTCATGCCCGAATGTTTTTGTCGGGCATCCAGACTGACGATCGACAATTCGTGCGATAGCACATCTGGATGCCCGCCTGATGCACGCGGGCATGACGCCGATCCTCCTCCGCCTTTTGGCGGAGGAGGATCGGCGGATTGTCATACCGCCAATCCCCCTGCAACTCTCCTCTTTCTCCGAGTCCAGGTTCTCCCAACCGACGGATGTGTCTTCGGGCGCGCCGGTATAAGATGAAGCCGTAATCAGCGAGCGGCCATCGAATTCAAGCAGCCGCGCGGGAGGTCACGGCGAAGCAGTCTCACTTCCGGGCAGCTGAAGTTTGTCTTAACTCATTTGTAACTCGCCTCTAACGATTTTTCAGGAACGAAACACTCAGCCGGAGCGTTTGGTAGATGCACGACTCAAACGGAGGAAGATTTA
>JAUQXD010001244.1 GCA_030834835.1 Thermoflexales bacterium
TCGCTCGATGCCTCAACCCGGCAGCTGGTCACGCGCCTTGGCTATGAACTGCCCGAAGCCGAATCGGCGCTCGGCGCAACCACGGAACTATTAGCGAACCTCGATAATCTATCGGATGAAGAAATCAGCCAAATGCTTCAACAACTCAAGGCGGAGGACAACAACTAAGCCATGGGGGAACTCACTGCGCGGCCGGTGACGGGCGCACCCGAAGATCAACGCGCCGAGCTGGCCCGCTTGCTTCAGAAACGTCTGCAAAAGCCCAGGCAAGCGCCGCTCTCTTTCGCTCAAGAACGGTTCTGGTTCCTGGATCAGTTGGAACCCGGCAACCCGCTGCACAACATGATCTTTGCGATCCAGTTGAGAGGGCGGCTCAACGTGCCCGCCTTAACGCGCAGCCTCAACGAGATTGTCCGGCGGCACGAAACACTGCGCACGACGTTCTCGTTTGTCGATGGTCACCCGCGGCAAGTGATTGCACCGGTTCTGGCGCTTGACCTGCCGTTGATCGATCTTCAAGGCTTAGCCCCGCTCGATCAGGCTGCGGCCATCCCGCGCTTGATTGCGGCGGAAGGCAATTACTCGTTTGATTTGTCACGCGGCCCCCTCATTCGCACGACTCTGTTGCGGCAAACGGCCACCGAGCATGTCTTGCTGTTGACCATGCACCACATCGTGACCGATGGTTGGTCCATGTGGGTCTTCTTCCGCGAGATGGCGACGCTCTATCCGGTTTTTTGTGAAGATCGGTCTTCGCCTTTGCCGGCTCTGCCGATCCAGTATGCCGACTTTGCGGCCTGGCAGCGCCAGCATCTGCAAGGGGATGTACTGACCAATCAGATCACCTACTGGAAGGCCCAGTTGGCGGGCGCGCCGGCCCAGCTCGATTTTCCAGTTGAGCGGCCCACCCTGGCCGGGCCGCCGTTTCAGGCGGCAACTTATCCGTTCCAGCTGTCAGAGGCTTTGACGGAGAAGCTGCGGGCCTTAAGCCGGCGCGAACAAGTGACGCCGTTCATGACGCTGCTGGCCGCCTTCAACGTATTGCTCTACCGGTACACGGGCAGCACCGACCTCGTCGTCGGTTCGGTGACGGCCAATCGCAGCCGCGCCGAGATCGAAGGTTTGATCGGGGTGTTTTTTAATGCCCTGCTTTTCCGAACGAACCTGGCGGGCGATCCAACTTTTCGAGAACTGCTCGAACGAGTGCGGCAGGTCACGTTGGGCGCTTATGCCCATCAAGACTTGCCGTTTGAGAAGCTGGTCGAAGAGCTGCACCCGACCCGCGACCTGAATCGGAATCCGCTGTATCAAGTTGTGTTCAATTTGCTGGATGCGCCCACGCGCCTGGTGCAGCTGCCCGATGTGACCATGAGCATGCTGGACACGACGGCGACAGCCAGCATGCCCGAGTTGCTCAGGATGGGGACACGCGATATAGGCCAGGGCACACTCGTGAGTGAACTGAGCTATCGGACTGACCTGTTCGACAGAGCCACGATCGGCCGCTTGATCCACAACTATCAGACGCTGCTGGAAAACATCGTCACCAATCCTGAACGTCGCCTGGCTGAATTGTCGCTGCTGACTGAAGCCGAACAACGGCAAATCCTGATCGAGTGGAACGCTACCCGGACCCCCTACGACGGACGCTGTCTGCACGTGCAATTTGAAGAGCAAGCGGCGCGCACGCCGGATGCGGTGGCGGTGGTCTTTGGGGCGCAGGACGCGAGCGAGGCCGATCAGCATGTGACGTATCGCGAGTTGAATCAGCGTGCCAATCAGTTGGCTCACCGCTTGCAGGCGGCGGGCGTGGGGCCCGAGACACCGGTCGGCATCTGTGTTGAACGTTCGATCGAAGTGATGATCGGGTTGTTGGGTATCCTCAAAGCGGGTGGCGCGTACGTGCCGCTCGATCCACAGTATCCGCCGGAGCGCCTGGCGTATATGTTGACGGATGCCGGCATCTCGATCTTGTTGACGCAGCAGCGCCTGGCCGAGCGCGTGGTTGAATTTGCCGGGCAACGGATTTATCTGGATGCGGCTCCGGAAGTTGAGGCAGCGGAACACCGGCAAAATCCAGTCAGCTCCGTGACGCCGGATAATTTGCTGTATGTGATCTACACCTCCGGCTCGACCGGGCGACCGAAGGGCGCAGGCGTAAATCAACGCGGCTTTGCCAATCTCTTGCAGTGGTTCATCACCGACTTTCACCTCACGGCGGCCGATCGCACGCTGCTCATCTCGTCGTTAAGCTTTGATCTGACGCAGAAAAATCTGTTTGCGCCGCTGTTGATGGGCGGGACATTGCACCTGCTGCCGGCCGGGCCTTATGATCCTACGTCAATCGTCAACGCCGTCTCCGACCGCCATATCACCTGGCTCAACTGCACGCCGAGTGCTTTCTATCCCCTGGCTGAACATGGCGTTGAAGGCCTGCGCATGAAAGCGGCGTTGCGCTACGTTTTTCTGGGGGGCGAACCCATTGCACTACCGCGGTTAGCGAATTGGCTGGAGGCAGCGCCCACTCAAGTCGAAATTGTGAACACCTACGGCCCCACCGAATGCACGGATATTTGCGCTGCGCACCGCGTACCCTGGCCGCCGCCATCGGCCGAATACACCATCCCGATTGGCAAACCCATCTATAACGCCCGAGTGCATGTTCTGGATCAGTCGCTCAGGCCGGTTCCAATCGGCGTAGTTGGCGAGCTGTACGTAGGCGGCAGCGGTGTGGGACGCGGTTATCTAAATCACCTTGATCTGACCCTGGCGAAATTCATCGCCGATCCCTTCGGCCCCGAACCCGGCGCGCGGCTTTACCGCACCGGCGATCTGGTTCGCTATTGGCCGGACGGCAACATCGAATTTGTCGGGCGCGCCGATTTCCAGGTGAAGGTGCGCGGCTTCCGCATCGAGCCGGGTGAAATCGAAGCAGTCCTGCGGCAGCATCCCGCTATTCAAGACGCGGTCGTTGTCGCCCGCGCCGTGGACGGTCAGGGCGATAACGACGATAAACGCCTGATCGCTTATGCAGTGGCGCGCTCATCCCGGCAACTGCTGAGTGATGATGTCCTGCCCTGGCTACAACAGCGTTTGCCGGACTACATGGTACCGGCGGTCGTCGTGCCGTTAGAGGCGCTGCCGGTAACCCCCAGCGGCAAAGTGGATCGCAAGACTCTGGCAATGCGAGACGACTCGCCGGCGGCCCCGTCGCAAGAATTTGCTAAGCCAGAGACTGAGCTGGAAATGAAGATAGCGGAGATCTGGGCGAAAATTTTGAACCACCAGCCGGTCGGCCTGTATGATAATTTCTTTGAGCTGGGTGGGCACTCCTTGTTGGCGACGCAAGTTATCTATGAGATCAATCGCGTGCTAAACATGAAACTCGCTGTGCGTGATCTATTTCAGGAACCTACGCTAGGCGGGCTGGCGCTGCTGATCGAGGAGCGGTTGATTGACGAGCTGGAACGTGAGGGCACCGCGTAGGAGCGCTTGAAGATGCGAGATGATGTGGCAAATTCGATCGGGCACTCCACCACGCGCTCGGCGTTGACGGGCGCCGAGTGGCAACAGCTCGTGCTCGCCTGGAATGATACAGACACGCTGTATGGCGAAGATCGCTGCCTGCATGTGGTGTTTGAAGCGCAGGCCGCCCGGCAGCCGGACGCGATCGCCGTCGTGTTCGATCCACAGACCGATCAAAGTCTCAACTTGCAGCTGACCTATCGCGAATTAAACCGCCGGGCCAATCAGCTGGCGCAGCAGCTGCATCAGCTGGGCATTGGCTCTGATAGCTTAGTGGGCGTCTGCCTGGAACGTTCGGCCGAAATGGTCATCGCGTTGCTGGGCGTGCTCAAAGCAGGTGGCGCGTATGTGCCGCTCGATCCCACCTATCCCCGCGATCGGCTGACCTACATCGCCGCCAATGCGTGCGTCCCGGTGATCTTGACCCAGTCATGGTTGGTCGCCGATTTGCCGCAGCCCGCAGCCCACATCATCTGCCTGGATACCGCGGCGGATGAACTCCCCTCAGCGTGGGATACCAATCCGGCGAGCGCCCCGGCCGATGATCGCCTGGCCTACGTCATCTATACCTCCGGCTCGACGGGCAAGCCTAAGGGCGTGATGAACACGCAGCACGCGATCCTGAATCGCCTGCTGTGGATGCAGGCGCAGTATCAGCTGACCGTGTCCGATCGGGTGTTGCAAAAGACCCCGTTTAGTTTTGATGTATCCGTCTGGGAATTTTTTTGGCCGTTGATGACGGGCGCCAGTCTGATTATGGCGCAGCCCGAAGGACACAAAGACAGCGCTTATCTGGTCAAGGTCATTCTCGAACAAGCCATCACCACGCTGCACTTTGTGCCGTCGATGCTCCAACTGTTTGTCCGTGAGCCGGGGCTGGAAGCGTGCCGGAGTCTAAAGCGCGTCTTCTGCAGTGGTGAAGCGCTGCCCTTCGATGTGCAAGACCGTTTCTGGGCGCGTCTGGCGACGGAACTGCACAATTTATATGGTCCCACTGAAGCCGCAGTCGATGTCACTTTCTGGGCGTGTGATCCGAACAGTCACTACAAGGTCGTCCCGATCGGACGTCCGATCGCCAACATTCAGATCTACTTGCTGGATGCGGCCCTGCGCCCCGTCCCGATCGGCGAGCCGGGCGAACTGTATATTGGCGGCAGCGGTCTGGCCCGCGGTTACCTCAATCGCCCCGACCTGACCGCCGAACGTTTCGTGCCGCATCCCTTCAGTTCTCAACCGGGCGCGCGGTTATATCGCACCGGCGATCTGGCGCGTTATTTGCCCGATGGCAACATTGAATTCTTAGGGCGGCTGGACTTTCAGGTCAAAGTGCGCGGCTTTCGCATCGAACTCGGCGAGATCGAAGCGGCCTTGCGCCAGCATCCCGTTATTCGTGATGCCGTCGTCGTCGCTCAAGAAACCGAGTCGGGCGATAAACGTCTGGTGGCCTATCTCGCGGCGAACTTGACGGCGCTGCCTTCCATCACCGAGCTGCGCGCCTGGCTCGGCCAACACCTGCCCGAATACATGCTGCCCGCCGTCTTCGTCCGCCTCGATCACTTGCCGCTCACGCCCAGCGGTAAAGTCGATCGCAAGGCTTTGCCCGGGCCGGACGAGGTTCAAGTCGATCGCACCACCAACTATGTTCCGCCACGCACGGCCCTGGAAGAAACGTTGGCCGCCATGTGGTCGACGGCGTTGGGTGTTGCGCCGATCGGCGTGCACGATCACTTCCTCGATCTGGGCGGGCATTCGCTGCTGGCGCTCCGCATTATCATGGCCATTCGAGAACAATTAGGCATCGAGCTCACGCTCGATCATCTCTTCCGGCTCTCAACGATCGAACAATTAGCCGCCAACCTTGCTGCAGCGCCGCAGCCGACACCGGGTAGACAGAGTTCGGCGATTGAGCCGGTGGCCCGCGATCGAGCCTTGCCGTTATCCTCGCAACAACTTCAGTTGTGGTTCCTGGCGCAGCTGTACCCAGATTGGCCGGTTTACAATGAGCCGTACACCGTTCACATGCACCAGCCGATCGATGTCGCCGTGCTCGAACGCTGCGTGGCGGACATGATTCGCCGGCATGAAATCCTGCGCACCACCTATACCGTGATCGATGAACAACCGCGGCAGGTGATTCACCCGCCCGATCGATTTAGCTTGCCCTACGTCGATCTCACCGATCGACCTGAAGACCGCCGAGAGGCTGAAGCGCTGCGCCTTGCGACCGGTGAGGCACGACAGCCGTTTGATCTGGAGCACGGGCCGCTGTGCCGCTTCACCTTGATCAAACTGGCGGACGCCGACTATCGACTGTTCGTCACCATGCATCACAGCCTGATGGACGGCATCACGCTGTATCAAGTCTTTTTTCTGGAAATGCAGCAGTTGTATCAGGCTTATCTGCATGGTGAGCCGTCGCCGTTGCCCGATTTGAAGTTGCACTACGCCGACTATGCCGTGTGGCAAGGCGCGTGGCGGGCCCAACAGCAGGCGGCTCAGCTGGACTATTGGCGCAAGCAATTGGCCGATGTGGCTGTGCTGCAACTGCCCACCGATCGCCCGCGCCCGCTGCAACCCACCTTTCGCGGCGCGTATCAACGCCTGTCGCTGTCCAAATCTTTAACCGATCACCTTAAGGCGCTTTCGCGTCAGGCCGGTGTGACGCTATTCGTGACATTAGCCGCAGCCATTCAGACCCTGCTCCAGCGTTACACCCGGCAGGATGACATCGCGTTAGGTACGTTCACCGCCGGGCGTCATCGGCCTGAGATCAGCGGACTCATGGGCGATTTTCTGAACACCATCGTGCTGCGCACTGATCTTTCCGGCCGGCCCACCTTCCGCGCGCTCTTGCAGCGTGTGCACCACGTCACCGCAGAAGCGTATGCGCATCAAGACATTCCGTTCGATCAACTCGTGGCCGCCCTGCACCCCGATCGGCAGCCGGGGCAGAACGCCTTGTTCCGGGTCAGTTTCGTCATCGAACCGCCCCTGCCGGCCCACGATCTGCCCTGGACCTTAAGCCAGATGGATGTGCAGACGGGTGCCTCCAAATTCGATCTGGGCTTCGAGTTAGACGATCGCGCCGACGGTCTCATCGGCCGCATCGAGTACAACACCGATCTGTTCGAGCCGGACACGATCACGCGCCTGATCGGTCATTTGCAAACATTGCTCCAGGGCATCGTCGAAGATCCCGATCGGATGGTGGCGGCCCTGCCGCTGCTCACGACGGCGGAACGCCAGCAGCTGCTCGACACCTGGAACGACACACGGCAAGCACAGCCGCCCACCGCTTGCTTGCACGAGTTGGTTCAACGTCAGGCCGAGTGCAGACCGGATGCAGTGGCTATCACTTTCGAAGATCAAGCATTGACCTACGGTGAACTCCACCGCCGCGCTCAACAGTTGGCGCTTGACTTGCAGGCATTGGGCGTCGGGCCGGAAGACATTATCGGGTTGTGCATGGACCGCGGTCCCGAAATGATCATCAGCCTGCTGGCGATTCATCACGCCGGCGCGGCCTATGTTCCGCTCGATCCGGCGCTGCCTGCCGCACGGCTGGCCTTTACGCTCAAAGAGACCCGGGCCAAACTGACGCTTACCCAGGCCCGGTTGAAACCGATGTTGAGTCAGGTGATAGGTGCGAGCCCGCTGGTGGGCATTGACGAACCGTGGCCGACCATCCCCGCGCTTCAGACTAAAAGATGTGAGCGCCAGGCATACGCGCAAAATCTGGCCTACATCATTTTCACGTCTGGTTCCACCGGGCGACCCAAAGGTGTGCTGGTCAGTCATCAGGGCCTCAACAACTTCGCAGCGGAGCAAGCGCGCATCGTGGGTGTAAACGCCGCCAGCCGCGTGCTTCAATTTTCATCCATCAGCTTTGACGCTTCGGTGTCTGATATGGTGATGGCGTTGGCCGCAGGCGCGACGTTGTGTTTGGGCACACGTGAAGCGCTGTTGCCGGGACCGTCCTTAGCGCAGCTGCTGCGCGATCAAGCCATCACGATCATGACCCTGACGCCTTCGGCGTTGGCCGCCCTGCCCGCTGAAGACTTCCCGGCCTTGCGATCCATCAGCGTTGCCGGTGAAGCCTGTCCCGCCGAATTAGTGGCACGTTGGGCCAGCCGCGTGCGTTTCTTCAATCTGTACGGTCCGACGGAAACCACCATCTGGGCCACTCAAGCCGAATGCCTGCCAGAAACTCTCAAGCCCGCGATCGGTAAGCCGATTCGCAACGTGCAAATTTATCTGCTTGACGATCAGTTGCAGCCGGTGCCCATCGGTGTGAGTGGCGAGATCTACATCGGCGGTATCGGGTTGACGCGAGGGTATTTGAACCAGCCCGATCGAACGGCCGAAACTTTTGTGCCTCATCCGTTCAGCACCGAACCGGGGGCGCGCCTGTATAAGACAGGCGATCTGGCGCGTTACCTGCCGAATGGCGATCTTGACTATCTGGGCCGTGTGGATCAGCAAGTGAAGATACGCGGCTATCGCATTGAGTTGGGCGAGATTGAAGTCTGCCTGCGCCAGCATCCCGCCGTCCGGGAAGCCGTTGTAATCGCCTATGAACCCACTGGCGAAGCCGGGCAGATTCGCCCGCAGCAGTTAGCCGCTTATCTGGTGCCCGCCGACAGTCGGCCACTGCCGACGGCTGAACTACGGGGCTTCCTGAAAGAGCGCTTGCCGGATTACATGCTGCCAGCGGCCCTGATTGTGTTGGATCAACTGCCGTTGACGACGAGCGGCAAAGTCGATCGCCGGGCGCTGCCGGCCCCCACGGCGCAACCGCGCCTGAGCGATCGACCCTGGGTCGCGCCGCGCACCCCCATCGAGCACAGGCTGGCCGAAATCTGGGCAACTTTGTTGGGTCTGCCGCGCGTGGGCGTACACGATGATTTCTTTGAAGCGGGCGGGCACTCGCTGTTGGTCACGCAGCTCATCACACGCACAAATGAGGCTTTTCAGATCGCGCTGCCTATCCGGGCCATCTTTGAGCGGCCCAGCATCGCGCAGCTGGCCGAACTGGTGGTGAGTCAGCAATTGGCACAGGCTGAATCTGACACACTCACCCGGCTCTTAGCCCAAATTGAAAGTATGCCCGACGACGAAGCCGCGGGGCTGTTGTTTACCACCGGCGGGTAAGACACCCACCACGCCAGGGGACTGTCATGTCGAACGATCTGCAAGACCGGTTAGCCCGGCTCTCGCCCGAAAAACGCGAACTGCTGCTCAAGAAACTGCAGGAACAGAATTTGGCTACCGGCCCCGCCGACGGCGCGCGCCTGGCGGCCATCTCGCGCGCAGGGCGCACTGGCGCGCTGCCTCTGTCGTATGCCCAGCAGCGGCTCTGGTTTCTAGATCAGCTGGCGCCGGGCAGCACCGCTTACAGCCTGGCGATCCTGTATCGCTTGACGGGCGGGCTGGATGTCGCGGCGCTGGAGCGCAGTCTGGCCGAAATCGCGCAGCGGCATGAAACGCTGCGCACGACTTTTAGCTGGCAGGATGATCAACCTGTTCAGATCATTCACGCGGCTGCTCCGCTGGACTTCAAGATGATCCACGTGGACGCCGCGCCAGCTGATCGGGAGGCTGCGATCCAACGGCTGATCGCGCACGAAGCCGATCAACCCTTCGACCTGGAACGCGGTCCGCTCTTCCGATCGCGCCTGCTGCGCTTAAGTCCAACCGATCATGGCCTGCTGTTGAACATGCATCACATTATTTCGGACGAATGGTCCATCGGCGTGCTGAGCCGCGAATTAGCGTTACTCTATCGGGCCTTCGCTGCCGGGCAGCTGGCGGCGCTGCCGGATCTGCCGGTTCAATATGCCGATTATGCCGTATGGCAGCGCGCCTGGTTAGCAGGTGGGCCGCTGGCCGCGCAA
>JAUQXD010001245.1 GCA_030834835.1 Thermoflexales bacterium
GGCGCGCGCTTCTTCGCCACCAACGGCGATCGGTATTGCCCCGTGCCCGGCGGCGGTCAACCCGATGCGGCCGCCATCATCGCCGCGATCGAAGCCTGCACCAACACCCAATGCGAAGCCGTCGTCGGCAAGCCCTCGACCTACATGATGGACGCAGTGATGAGCCTGCTGCGCCTGTCGCCGGGCCGCTGCCTCATGACGGGCGATCGGCTGGAGACCGACGTGCAAATGGGCATCAATGCGGGCATGGCCTCGGCGCTGACCCTGACCGGCGCAACCAGGTTGGCTGACGCCCAGGCTACCAGCATCAAACCGACGTACATCATTAACGACTTAGGGGAACTGGTAGATTGGTAAATTAGTAAGTTAGTAGATTAGCAACCTGGTGTTCACACTACCAACTCCTACTCTACCAATCTACGAATCTACCAATTGACCGATCACCCCTCACGGTGACCACTTTGAAATATCTCCTCGGTTTAGATCAAGGCACCAGCGGCACCAAAGCTTACATCATGGATGAGCACGGCCAGCGTATTGGGCTGGGTTATGTGCCGACCGAATTGATTCGCGTGCAGCCCGGCTGGATCGAACAGGATCCGAATGCTGTCGCGGCAGGTGCGGCCGAAGCGATCGGCCAGGCACTCCGATCGGCCCACTGCGCCCCGACGGACATCCGCGCCATCGGCATCGCATCGCAGCGCGGCACCGATTTTGTGTGGGATGCGCGTACGCATCAGCCGATCGCCAATGCCATCACGTGGCAAGACTTGCGCACACAACCCATCATCGAAGAACTGGAAGCATGGTCGCACGCGGCCGATCGACGTTATCGTTTGGGCTATTTTCCCGGCCACTGGTGCGCGTCGATGCATCTGGCGTGGCGCGTGCAAAATCAGCCTGAATTTCAGGCCGCGCTGCACTCGGGCCACCTCCGCATGGGCATGTCGGCCGCGTGGCTCGTGGCGGCGTTGGGCCAGCCTTGCGCGCACGTGCACGATTATTCGCTGGTGCAAAAAACAGGGCTGTGGGATTTTCGACATGAGGCTTATTGGGCCGAGTGGATCGATCGGTTGGGGCTAAATTCGATCGTGTCGGCCGCTTTGCCGCGCCCCGTACCTACGCTCTATAACTTCGGCACATTGCACATCAGCGACGGATCACAATCCGCCGATGTGCCGGTGGTTGCGATGATTGGCGATCAACAGGCCGCGTTATTCGGTCACGGCTGCCGCGTCGCAGGCCAGGCCGAATGCACGCACGGCACAGCCACTTTCGTTAATGTCGTCGCCGGCCACACTCCACCCGATCTGGATTCACTCAACGTCTATCACGCCTGGTCGCTGCCAACTTCCAACGTCCAACATCCAACCACCAGTTACGAACACACTTACTGCCTGGAGGCCGATACCACCGTCACGGGTGCGGCAGTGCGTTGGATGCTGGAACGCGGCCATTTCTTTGAAGACGAAAATGAAATGGATGCGCTGGCGGCCTCCGTGTCTGATGCGGGCGGCGTGATTTTTGTGCCGGCGTTTTCAGGCTTGAACGTGCCGTATAACGATCACCTGGCGCGCGCCACAATTTTCGGCATGGCGCTGGGCACCGATCGCGCGCACATCGCCCGCGCCTTCCTCGAATCGATCGGCTTTCAAGTGCGCGCCATTCTCGACACGATCGATGCGCAGACCGGCTTGCGCGTCAGGCAATTGAGCATCGGCGGCGGCCTGTCCAATTCCGATATGGCCTGTCAAATTCAATCGGACTTGATCGGCATCCCGATCGTGCGGCCCACCGAATCGGAAACGACGGCGCGCGGCGCGGCCTTACTTGCCGGGCTTGGCGCGGGTGTGTGGTCAGACCACGACGATCTGCCGCCGCTGCCCGCGGGCAGCACCGTGTTTGAACCGCGCCTCGCCGTCGATCAACGCGAGGCGGCTTACGCCCGCTGGCAGCGCGCCGTGCAACATGTGCGCGACCTCGGCGAAAATTTATGATCCACGAATTCACACCAGTCTCCTCGAATAGAATCTCATGACGCTCAATTCGCAATCAGCACTCAGCAATCAACACTCAGCAATCACGCGTGACGGTCTGCTCATCAACAGTGAACCGTTCTACATCCTCTCCGGCGTCGTCCACTATTTTCGCTGGCCCAGAGCCGAATGGCGCGATCTGTTGTTGACGGCCAAAGCGGGCGGCCTCAACACGATCGACACCGTCATCCCGTGGAATTTGCACGAACCACGCCCCGGCGAATTCAACTTCGACGATTACGCGGACTTGCCCGCCTATCTCGATCTCATTCACGGACTCGGCCTGTACGCCATCGTGCGGCCCGGACCCTACATCTGCGCCGAGTGGGAAAACGGCGGCTTTCCCGCGTGGCTCACCGCGCAAGACGTGAAACTGCGCGTCGACGATGCGGGAATGCTCGCGGCGTTGAGGCGCTGGTTCGATCGACTGTTGCCCATTTTTGAATCGCGCCAGATCGATGTCGGCGGCCCGATCATTCTGTGCCAGATCGAAAACGAGTATTGGGCCAGCGGCGCGTTCGGCCACGACACACATCAACAGACGTTGGCGCAATGGCAGCGTGAGGGCGGCATCCGCGTGCCGATGTACACTTGCATGGGCGCGATCGACGGCTATCCCGAATTTCGCAACGGCTGGAACGGCCTCGCGGTAAAGCTGCAACAAACCCGATCGGCGTGGCCCGACAATCCGATGATCGTGTCTGAACTGTGGAGCGGCTGGTTCGACAATTGGGGTTCGAGTGCGCATAACGGCAAGACGTCGGAAGCACTCGATCGCGCTTTGCATGAACTAACTTCGGTCGGCTGCGCGGGCGTCTCACACTGGATGTGGGCGGGCGGCACCAACTTCGGATCGTGGGGCGGGCGCACGCTGGGCGGCGATCTGGTCCACATGGCGACCTCGTACGATTACGATGCGCCGATCAGCGAGTACGGCCAACCCACCGACAAGTTTTACGTAGCCCGTCGCCACCACTTGTTTTTAAGCACTTTTGGCCCGGCCCTCGCCCGATTGTTGGCCGATGCGACGCCCGGCGGCCCGGTCGTGATTGTGCCACCGCCCGTGAAGGGCCGCGCGGCCGGCGGCGAAGAACCGTATCGCACCGTCCAGAACGGTGACTTCAGCGCGACCTTCCTGCAAAACACCACCGGCGATCGATCGACGCTGCAAGTCTTCAACACGAACCCGAATGTGCATCTCGCCATCGAGACCGACGCGCATTCGATCAAGCCGCTGTTTTTCAATCTGCCGCTCCCGTTAGGGGTGAGGGTGAATTATCACACCTCACGCCTGCTGGGTGTATGGTCAAACACGCTCGTCTGCTACGGCTTCGAAGGCGAAGTCGGTTCGCTGCAACTTCAATCTGACACTGAGTGGGAAGTCAGTGACTGGGACAACACCCGCGGCATCGTCGATGGTCACACGCTGACCGTGAAGTACTGGATCACCGATCGTCCGACGATCATTCGCGCCAATCATCTGACCATCGTATTGCTCACCCAATCGCGCGCCGAACGCTGGTGGCCGTTGGCCGCCGGCTCATTTCTATGCGGACCCGATTTAGTTTTGGACGATGGAACGATCAGTGAGACGGGTATCGCTCCATTCTATGAAGTGCGGACTGCGACGTGCAGAGTATTGAAGCAGTCGCCACGCACCACGCATTACGCATCACGCATTACGCTGAAGTGGGAAACCTTGCCTGTTGCTGAGCTCTCTTCCGACTGGCTCAATCAGCAATCAGCAATCCACAATCCACAATCCCTTGAATCGCTCCGCTGCGATCTCGGCTACGGCTGGTACGCCACGCGCTTCGATCTGGATCACGCCGTCGACACGAACCTCGTCGTGCCGTGGATCAACGATCGCGGCCACGTCTTTATCGATGGTCAACGCCTAGGCTGCGTCGGCGTCGATGTGGATGGCGCACGCTGGACGCTGCCGCTTAAGCTTGAAGCAGGCTCACATGAAGTGCGCGTGTTAGCCGATAATTTAGGGCGTTTCAATTACGGCGCGGGCGTGGGCGAGCGCAAAGGCTTGCTCGACACGGTGTATCTCAGCGGTGAACAGATCGATCTAAACGGCGGCTGGTCGGCGCTGTGGCAAGAGGCGCAGTTTGCGGGCGAAGCGCTGGCGAAGGCGCAGCCACAGTATCTGCGCGCTGATGCTCGCAACGTCGATCTGAGCAACTTCGCGTTTCAGGGCGCGCACGTCTGGCTCCTGCGCGAGATCGAGGTTGAGGCCGGCGAAACCGTCATCCTGAAAATCACCGGTGATCGCAATCCTGGCGCGTTGTGTGTCAACGGCACAGCCATTCGCCGCTTCTCGCGCCATCACGGCGGCGGCTTGATGAAGCACGACATCACGCCGCACGTGCAGCCCGGCGTCAACGTCATCGCCATCCACATCGAGAACTATGCGGGGCTGCCGTGGAATGCGCAGTTACTGCGCTACCGGGCCGAAACTGCGCTCGTCGGGCCGTGGTATTTCCAATCGGGGGTAAGCGCAGCGACGACACCGGCCCCGCGTCCTTCGACTTCGCTTCGCTTCGCTCAGGATGCGCGAACAGGCGAGGGAGCGCCGCGTTTCTATCGCGCGCGCTTCAACTACGATCCGGATCAACATGGCACAGCGTCCTTCAAATTTGATGCCGCCGGTTTGCGCAAAGGTCACCTGTGGCTGAACGGGCGCAGTCTGGGCCGCTACTGGCAGGTAGGCCCGCAGGAATTTTACAAAGTGCCCGCGTCGTGGTTACAGGCCGAGAACGACTTGCTGATCTTTGAAGAAGAGGCTGGCCGGCCTACTGAAGTTGCGTTGCAGGCAACCTCTGGACACAGGTGGCACGGATGACACAGCCGACCATGGATTTCGAACGGGCGCCGTTTCGGCTTCAGATCAAACGTGAGCCGTTTAGCTTTGCCGTGCAGCGTGGCGATGCGGTGTTGCTTGAATCGACGCCGCACGTTGAAGCGGTGGTCGATCTGCGCGTCGACGGCGATCTCATCACGCTCGCGTTTCCTTCAGCCACTCTCACCATCACGTTCGCCGCCGAATCGGCCGACTTTCACTGGCAGTCGTCAAGCGGCGCTCAGCAATCGGGCGTCAGGAATTTTGGTTATTGGTTTGGTCAGGGCGAACTCGTTCATCAACGCTGGCCGCTCGATCGGGTGATGCAGCCGCCGGGTGAACTCCTCACGTATGACAACGGCCCGACCGGTCTGCTGTGCATTCAGACACCCGCGTGGCTGTCGTCGAACGGTGTGGCACTGCTTGCGCACTCGCCGATCGGTTTTGCGTTGAATCAGCCGCCCGTTGGTTATCCGCGCTTCGAATGGGACCTGGGCGCGAATCAAGGCCCGTTCGATCAACGCCCCTGCGCCGATCCGGGCAGCGTCGGGGACGGGCTGTTGACGTTGAGCGGTCACGATCTTCGCTTCGAAGTTCTGCTGGCCGAGGATCTACCGTCGGCGTATCGCGCGTTGATCGCCCGAGTCGGCCACCCTGCGTCGACGCCGCCGGCCGGGCTGTTCTCGCGCCCGACCTGGACGACGTGGGCGCGCTACAAAACCGCGATCGATCAGGCAGCGGTAGTGCGTTTTGCCGACGAGATCATTCAGCACCGTTATCCCTATCACGTCATGGAGATCGACGACAAGTGGCAAGTCCATTACGGCGATCTGAGCTTCGATCCGCGACGCTTCCCCGATCCGAAAGCAATGATCGATCAGCTGCACGAGCGCGGCTTCAAAGTTACGGCGTGGGTCATTCCGTTTCTCGATCCGCAATCGACGGCTTTCGGCGAGGGCGCCGCCAAAGGCTATCTCGTGCGGACTCAGACCGACGAACCGTATCAGGTGCCTTGGTGGCAGGGACGCGGCGGCCTGCTCGACGCGACGAATCCCGACGCGCTCGATTGGTTTCTAAGACGCTTGCATCAACTTCAAGCCGAGACGGGGCTAGATGGTTTCAAGTTCGATGCCGGCGAAGCGATCTTCGTGCCCGACGACGCAGTCTGGCTGGGGCGGACCCGCGGGTTCGCACCAATGCGCAACGATTACACCCATCACTACGTCGAGTTTGTGGCGAAACATTTTGCGCTCACCGAAGTCCGATCGGGCTGGTTCAATCAATCGGCGCCGATCTTTTTCCGCCAGTGGGACAAGACCTCCAACTGGACTGAGGCCAACGGCTTACGATCCGTGATCTCCGGCCTGCTCTCGTTATCCCTGACAGGCTATCCCTTCGTGCTGCCCGATATGATCGGCGGCAATGCCTACGCCGAATATCCCGACGCCGAGTTGATGATCCGCTGGACGCAACTCAACGCGCTGCTGCCGGCCATGCAGTTCAGCCTGGCGCCGTGGGATTTCAACCCTGAATGCGTGGATGTCTGCCGGCGCTATAGCGAACTGCATCTTGAATTTGCGCCGGCCATCGTGCAGCTGGCGGAAGAAGCTGCGCGCACCGGCGAGCCGATCGTTCGTCCGGTGTTCTGGCTCGCCCCGCACGATGAACGCGCCTGGCTGTGTGACGACGAGTTTTTGTTGGGCAATGATGTGCTCGTCGCGCCAATTGTTCAGCCGGGCCGGCGCGCCCGTGACATCTATCTGCCGCCGGGCCGTTGGCGCGATCACTGGACCGATCGGGCGTATGACGGCCCCCTGACGTTGACAGATTTTCCCGCGCCGCTTGATCACCTGCCGATTTTCCACCGGCAATCCATGTAAGCCGCGTTCGGCCGTTTCCAAAAGAGGGATTGCCATGCTCGATACTCCGCATCGCCGCTTTAACCAACTCACGCGCGAATGGGTGCTCGTCTCGCCGCATCGCGCCAGACGCCCGTGGTTGGGCCAGGTCGAGAAGACCCCACCTGAAAATCTGCCACATTACGATCCGACGTGTTACCTGTGTCCTGGCAACTCGCGCGTCGGCGGCACGATTCAAAACCCCAAGTACGAATCGACGTTCGTGTTTGACAATGACTTTGCTGCGCTACTGCCTGATACTGATCACGCATCACTCGTCACTGATCACTCGTCACTTTTCATCGCCGAACCCGAACCCGGCACCTGCCGCGTGGTGTGTTTCTCGCCGCGCCACGATTTATCGCTGCCCGAACTGTCGCAGACAGAAGTGGAGAGCGTCATTCGCACGTGGACCGATCAAACGCGCGAACTAGGCGCGCTGGACTTCGTCAACTACGTGCAAGTCTTCGAGAACAAAGGCGCAGTGATGGGCTGTTCCAACCCGCATCCGCACAGCCAGGTGTGGGCGGTGCATCATCTGCCCAACGAACCGACGAAAGAACTCAACGCGCAGCAGCACTACTGGCAGAACCATCAGTCGTGCCTGATGTGTGATTATCTGGGCGAAGAATTTCACGCGCAAGAGCGCATCGTCGCCGAGAACGAAAACTTCCTCGCGCTGGTGCCGTTCTGGGCAGTATGGCCGTTTGAGATTTTGCTGATGTCCAAACGGCATTGCGGTGCACTGACTGATCTCGATCAACTTGAAGTCGCCTCGCTGGCGGACATCATGCGCCGTATCACAGCGAAGTACGATAATCTGTTTGAAATCTCATTCCCCTACTCGATGGGTTTTCATCAGCGCCCGACGGACGGTCACACGCATGATGAGTGGCACTTCCATGCGCACTTTTATCCGCCGCTGCTGCGCTCCGCCACAGTGAAGAAGTTTATGGTGGGCTATGAAATGCTGGCCGAAGCCCAGCGCGACCTCACCGCTGAACAGGCGGCTGATCGGTTGCGCAACCTGAGCGATGTTCATTATCGATCACGAAAGGACTAATCGATGGCGATTCAACTTCACGAAGATACACCAGCGGATAACAACATCACCTCTATGCAGCGTCGGATAAGCGCTGAGTTTACGCAGCACTTTGGCGAAGCGCCGACCACGATCGTGCGTGCGCCGGGCCGCGTCAACCTGATCGGCGAACACACCGATTACAACGACGGCTTCGTCTTGCCGATGGCGCTCGATCGCGCAATGTGGATCGCGCTGCGCCCCCGCCCCGATCGGACCGTGCCTGCCTATTCGCTCGATATGCACGAATCGGTTATATTCGATCTCGATCAGTTCGAGAAACAATCGGGTTGGGGTGAATATCTCAAGGGGGTGGCCTGGGCGCTGCAAGATGCCGGTTTCGCACTGCGCGGTTGGGAGGGCGTCGTCGCGGGCGATGTGCC
>JAUQXD010001246.1 GCA_030834835.1 Thermoflexales bacterium
GATTGCGCGTCAGCGCACATAGGCCCGGCGAATGAATTCGCAGCAACACCTACACAAAGTCGGCCTGCGCCGACTCGAACCCAGCCGACGGAGGTCGGCTTCGTGTAACTGTGGGCGCGACACTTGCACCACGCTGCGGAGCAGTGCAGGTGTTTCAATCGCCGGTTGTCGTGCCCTCAAGACAGACCCGCTAAGTCCTCAAAGGTAGGCGCAAGCGAACGATACAGTCCCCGATAAATCTCCGCCTGCCGACGGTATCGCTCACCGACAGCGGACCGTGGCTGATAAACTTCCGGGCTGTATCGCACGGTGGCCTCACACGCCGTGCCGAAATCCGGATATATCCCCACACCAACGCCCGCCAACAAGGCCGCGCCCAGCGCCGCCGCCTCTTGCGTTTCTGACTTGACCACGTCTGCGCCGAAGATGTCGGCTTGCAGTTGCAGCCACAATGGATGCTGTGTGCCGCCGCCCGAAGCCACGATTCTTTCGATCGACAGGCCCATCGCGCGCATCAGATCAAGCCCGTCGAGCAGCGAGAACACCACGCCCTCCATCACCGCTCGCGTCAAATGTCGCCAGGAGTGACGCAAGGTTAAGCCGCAAAAGACGCCGCGCGCATGGGGATCCATGTGCGGCGTGCGCTCGCCTTCCAGATACGGCAGATAGATCAGACCTTCTGCGCCGGGGGCGATCGTCGCGGCAGCATCAGCCATTTCCTGATAAGTGTACTGGCCGGACAGCACTTCATCGCGCAGCCAGCGCAGGCTGAGACCGGCGGCTAACGTGGCGGCCTCCCAGTGCCATTGATTGGGAACGGCGTGACAAAAGGTGTGTAAGCGCAGCTGTGGATCGATCTGATAACGCTCGACGGGCGTAAACAACTGCCCGCCCGTGCCGATGGTGCAGGACACGATTCCGGGGCGGATCAACCCGTTACCGATCGCCTGCGCTTCTTGATCGCCCGCCCCGCACACTACGGGCAGTCCAGCGATCAAGTTCATCGCCCCGGCCATTTGAGGGGTGAGCTGACCGATCGGCGCGGCGGAATCAAACAACGGAGGCAAGATGTCGAGAGGAATTCCGGAGACGTCGGCCAACCCCCTGCACCACGTGCGATGTTGAACATCGAGCAAGGCCGTTGATGAGGCATCGCTGTAATCGGTGCCGAGTTCACCTGTCAACCGGAAACGCACATAGTCTTTCGGCAAGAGGACGTGCGCTAATCGATCCCACGTGGCCGGTTCGGATTCTTTCAGCCACAGCAGCGACGCCAGCATGAAACCGGGCGCGATCGGGTTGCCGATCCAACGCGCGAGTTGCGCCGTGCCTATCTTCTCGCGCAACGCGGTGACTTGCCGCGCGCTGCGTCGATCGAGCCACAAGATTGCCGGACGCAAACAGCGCCGATCTCGATCGAGGCATACCGTACTGTGCATCTGGCCCGAAAAGCCGAGACCTGTGATCGAGTTGCGATCGACGCCGGATCGATCGACCACTTCGCGGACGGCGGACACCGCCGCCTCGACCCAGGTTTCGGGGTCTTGCTCGGCCCAGCCCGACTGCGGCGTAATCGGCGTGTAGCTGCGAAAGGCGAGTCCCTGCATCTGCCCGGCGCGATCGACCAGCACACACTTGAGACCCGATGTGCCGATGTCGATGCCGAGCAGATAACGATCTCTGGAACTCATGGGGAATTCGTGATCAGGCCATGGCCGCCTGGGTGTGGCTGCCGGTAGCGTAGACCATGATGGATTCTTCGCTGGCTTCGGCGCGCGACAATTCCTTCACCAACTTGCCCTTGTGCATCACCAACACCCGATCGCTCATGCCCAACACTTCGGGCAATTCCGACGAAATCATGATCAGGCCCACGCCCTGTTCGGCCAGCTGCGCCATGAGCTGATAAATCTCGGCTTTACTGCCCACGTCGATGCCGCGCGTGGGTTCGTCCATGAGCAGCACGCGCGCGCCGATGTTGAGCCAGCGCGCCAGCACCACTTTTTGCTGATTGCCGCCGCTCATGTTGCCGACGATGAAATTGGCGTTGGGCGCTTTGATTTTAAGCTGTTCGATCAATTTTGCCACGACCGCAGTCTCGCGGCGCAGCCGGATGATGCCCGCCTGACACAATGCTTTCAAGCCGGAGATGGTGGTGTTAGTGGAGATCGATAACTTGAGGAACAACCCCTCGGCCTTGCGATCTTCCGTCACCAGCGCCACCCGATGGCGAATCGCGTCCTGGGGCGAGCGCACCGTAAACGATTGGCCGGACAACGTGATCGTGCCCTGGTGCGGATCGGCGCCAAAGATCGCGCGGGCCAATTCAGTTCGCCCCGCGCCGCGCATGCCCGCAATCCCGACGATTTCACCCGCGCGAACTTGAAACGAGATGTCGTGCAACACGCCGGGCCGATTGATGTTGTTGACTTCCATCAACACATCGCCAGTGGTAGCGGTGCGTTTAGGATACACGTCTTGCAGATCGCGCCCGATCATCATGCGCACCAGTTCCGGCATGGTCACGTCGGCGACGTCGCGTGTTTCGACCAGGCGGCCGTCTTTAAGTACCGTCACCCGATCGGCGATGTCAAATATCTCAACCAGACG
>JAUQXD010001247.1 GCA_030834835.1 Thermoflexales bacterium
TCCAGGATGCCCAGCCCGATCATCGTGAACATCAAGACCATCGCGGTGACGATCGCGCCGAACATGACCTTGAGCACGGTCAGATCGCGGAAGTAAAACTGCGCGGCCAACTTGGTGGAATTGCCAAAGCCGGAGAGTTCCAAAATGTAGCCAAACGCGATGCCGATGGCGAGGAAGACGAGATAGGTCACCGGGTTATCGGCGCTGGTTGCTTGCAGAGCAGGTAATGGAAATGGATACATGATTGGCCTCCCGATCTAAAGCCACAACTTGCGGACGAAGTAAGCCACCGCATACGCGCCGGCAAACACACACAGCATAAAGGCCCACGCCCCAACCGATAGGGTCGCGCCGCCCGACAGCGCCAGCCCGGACGTGCAGCCGCGCGCCATACGCGCGCCAAAGCCCATGATCGCGCCGCCGATGAAGGCCGCGGCCCAACGCGTGCGCGCCGAAATGTGCGGCCCCTTCTTCGTCTCGAACTTGAAGCGGCCGTTGAGCCAGCCGGAGGCAAAGCCGCCGACAATCGCGCCGATGACGACCATCACGACCCAGTCATCCAGCGGATTCTTGTCGCCGCCCGCCATCTTCAACAGATACGGCGTGGTATCGACGTGCAGCGGCGACACGATGTCTTGCACCTGCACGACGAAGCGGTTCAGGCCGCCGGACGCGCCCAGCCCGTTGCCGGTCAGGAAGAAGGCCAGAAAGAGCAGGATGCCCAGCAGCAGGCCGCCCAGATACGGGTGAATGTACGGTTTTTCCGGGCGATTGAACAGTGCCTTCAAGCCCTTCGGTTTCGATTGAGGTTTTATCGCGACTGCCATAATCTCATCTCCTCGTGATGTTTACTGTTTGATGATGTGTGTCATTGCGAGGAGCCGCCTTGCGGCGACGAAGCAATCTCGTTTTGATTGACGCTGAGATTGCTTCGCCACTACGCGGCTCGCAATGACGCTGCGTTTAAGCCGATTCAGCCGTCGCACCCGCCGGGGCTTGTGCTGGTGGCTCGATCGGTTCGTCGTGCGCGCCATGCGCGTCGTGAGTCTCGATGTCTTCCCAGCCCGTGACCATACCGCGGATCGCTTCCAGCGGCGTCGCGCCAGTCGTAGTCAGGTAAACGTGCGCCACGATAAAGGCCGCTAACAGCCACGCTACCAGGCTGTGGAACGGGGCCAGCACCGGCAGGCCGCCCAACAAATTCGCTGCATCGGGCCATTGCTGCGCGCCCCACATCAGCGCACCGGTGATGATCTGCAAGGGCAGCAGCACGTTGAGCAAACCAAAGTACGTGGCCTGTTGCAACGGATTCATCTTCCGGTCACGGCGCTTCTCAAACGGATGGGCTTCGCCTTTGAAGATGCCGCGCAGATAGTACTTCGCCTGCACGATCGCGTCGTCGAAGAAACCGATCGGGCGCGGGACGTACTGCCGGATTTCGCCGTTGGTCACGTGCCAGAACAGCGACAGCGCCGCGTTGAAGATCAAGATTACCGCCAGGATGTTGTGCAGCGTCACCACGCCGCGGAAGGCGAACAGGCCGAAGATGTCAGGCCGGTGGATGATCAGGCCGGTGAACAGCAGCAGGATGATCGAGACCGTTTGCAGCCAGTGCCAGAAGCGCTCGTAGCCGGCATACATGTAAACGGGCTGCGTGTGCGGCTTGGCTTTGCGATTGCGCTTGCCCGCGAGGTAGCGCATGGTCGCGTGGCCGCTCACCCCGGCCAGCACACCCACGAAGGCCAGCGCGCCCAGCAGATCGATCACGAAGACGCGATCGCGGCCAAAGACGTAGAGGCCGTCGCTGGTGGTGGCGGGGGTGTACGTCAACGCGCCACTGCTGTCTTTATCCAACGTGCCCGTGTTCTTCACGTTCGTATCGCTGACGAATTGCGGCACGACGCCGCCCGGCAGATACGTCGCCAGCGTCATGGCTGCGCCCACGCGCGAGTTGTCGCTGTGGCAGGTCGCACAGTCGCTGATGGTGTTCTCACCGCGCACAACATTGTGATTGATGCTGTACGGCTGCACCTGACCCACGATGCGGGGATTCCGCAGCCCGATCGCGCTGAGGTGGCCCGCGACAAAGGCTTGTTTTTCAGGCGTATCGAGGCGCAGTTCGGTCGTTTGCAGCGTGCCGTCGTTGTTGGCGTCAAAGGCTTTGATCACGTCCGGTGTGTACTGGCCGTTTTGCAGATAGGCCGCGACAAGATCAATCTGACGCACGGGGCGTTGATTGCCCTTCGCGTCATCATAGACCCAGAACCACGATGACACGAGGTTGTAGGTCGAGAGCGACGTATGCCCATCGACGTTGGTGCGCTTGAGGAAGACGGGGCTGAAGCCGGTGATCAGATCATTCTGGCTGCTGCCCGTGCCTTCGACACCGCGGCATTGGCTGATGGCTTCACCCGCGGGTGTGATCACAGTCCAATCGTAAGACTGAATCGCGGGCGCGTGCATTTCAGGGATGTGGCACGTTTCGCAATCGAGCACTTGCATGTGCCGATCGACATACGGCAGCCAATCGGCGTGGGCGGTCTGCGCGTCGTGGCACGAATCGCAGCGCCGCATCGTGCCTTTGAGTTCGGGCGACACGTTGAACTGGGCGCTTTGCCCGCGCGCAAAGTTGTGATCGGGCCGCTCGACGTATTCGCCGATTTCGAGGCGGCGCGGATCGTATTGCAGGTGTTCCAGACCGGCCGAGGCATCACGCTGCGACTGCGCGGGATTGTTGAGCGAGAAGTGACAATCGGTGCACTTGAGCGCGCGTTCGGCGTGAATGTCCCACGCGTATTTCAGATCGTCCTTGCCGGTGATGTTCATGCCCGACGCCGAAATCTTTTGCGCGGCGACGAGTTGACCCGTGGTCGCGGTCTGGGCTTGATCGAGCGAGCAGCCGGTGTACGTCAGCGGCGTCTGCTGATCGACGTGGACCTTGCCGTGGCACGCGGCGCAGTTGGTGTTGGTGGGGTCTTGTAACTGCACATACTCTTCCTTCAACAGACCGTCCGCATCGAAGGCTGCCACGTCATACGTCCAGCCTTCATCGCGTCGAGTGACGATGCCCAGTTGATTGAGCGTGGCGGTGTTGGCCCAGCCGAAGTTGCCGCCGCGAATCTCGATCGTGCGCGCGGCGCTATCGGGATTGTTGAGATGGCACAGGAAGCAGCTCATCTCCAGCACGCCGGACTTCTGCCAATCCCACGCCACCGATTGACCCGTCTTCGGATCGAGCACGCTGGTTTCGGGATTGGTCGCATCAGGCGACAGGGTGAGCAGCGACTTGCCATCGCGGCTGGTGGTGGCAGGGCCGCCGCCGGGCACGCGCTCGCCGAACTGCATCAGCCAATCGGGTGTGCCCAGGTCGAGTCGCTCATCGCCCGCTTGCGAAAGATAGCGATAGTTCAGCGCGTCCCACTGGCCGAAGTAGCCGTTGCCCGCATCCCACGGCTGCGCGCCGGTGACCTTTTGATAATCGGCCAGACCCAGGTCGCTGTGAAAACTGTGCGACGTGATGAAGTCGGTGTCGTGGCACGCACCGCAGGTCTTCATCGTAGAGACAGCCTTGCTGCTGGTCAGCACGTTGACGCCATCGACATCCAACAGCGCGAAGCGCGGATGTAAAGGCGAGATTTGTTCGGCCGGACGCGCCTGACCGCGCGCCCACGCTTGCTGAATCCCAAACGCGAGTCCGGCGATCAGCACAACAGCTACGGCGACGATCAGAAATCGTCGAGAAATGAGGCGTTGCGAGAGAAGTGTCTTCATGGATTGATCACTTGTGGTTGTGTGGAAAACCGATCGGCTTACTTGGCGTCAAAGCGGCCGCCCCATTCCAGTGGGTCGCCGGGATAGCCCAGTGCCTTCCAATCAAGCCGGCTGCCTTCGCCGTGACAATCGGCGCATTGCAGGGCGTTTTCGGCGGGCTGAAC
>JAUQXD010001248.1 GCA_030834835.1 Thermoflexales bacterium
CCTGGGCACACGCTTTGTCATTGTGCTGCCGATCGAGCGGGGGAAAGTTGCTTGACGCTCTCTGATCGGCCAGTTATAATCTCATCACTCAGTCTTTTAGCCAAGACAGCACATCACTTGAATACAACTCAATACGCGCTCATCCAGAGAGGCGGAGGGACCGGCCCAATGAAGCCTCGGCAACCAGTTGGATGTTAGATGTTGGACGTTTGAGGTTGGAGGACACTGCTCCAACTTCCAATTTCCAACTTCCAACCTCTAAGCCCGGTGCCAACTCCGGCAGAGTTATCTGGAAGATGAGGAATGGTCTGATCGTTTTGACGCCTCTTCACCGGAAGGGGCGTTTTGTTTCTAATGCGTAAAGCGTACTCCGTAAAACCCATGTTACGCAGTATGGATTACGCAATATTCTGAAGCGGGAGTTTTGCCTTGAAGATATTTCCACACACCAACCGCCGTTATCTCGATGCGCTGGCCGATCACGTCGTGGTGTTTGACGGTGCAATGGGCACGAGCGTGCAAACGTGCAACCTCGGCCCGATCGACTTCGGCGGCGAAACGCTCAACGGCTGCAACGATTATCTGGTGATCACGCGGCCCGATGTGGTCGAGTCGATCCACGCCTCGTTTCTGGCGGTCGGCGCGGAAGCGATCGAGACGGACACGTTCCGATCGAACCGTTTGACGATGCGCGAATATGGGTTGCAGGATCGCATCGTCGAGATCAACTGCGCGGCGGCGTCGCTGGCGCGGCGCGTGGCCGATCGGTTTGAGCGCGAGACCGGCGTGCCGCGTTTTGTCGCGGGGTCGATCGGCCCATCGGGGATGCTGCCCTCCACAAATGATCCCACTTTAAGCAACATCAGTTTTCAAGAACTTGTGGATATTTTCCGTGAACAATCCGTCGGCTTGATTCAAGGCGGCGCAGATTTACTGTTGATCGAAACGCAGCAGGACATCCTCGAAACGAAGGCGGCCGTGCATGGCGCATGGCGTGCCTTTGAGGAAACGGGCATTCGTATTCCGGTGCAGACCCAGATTACACTCGACACGTCGGGTCGCATGCTGTTGGGCACGGACATCGCCGCTGCGCTAACGACGCTGGAATCCCTGCCGATTGTGGATGTGATCGGCCTCAACTGCTCGACTGGCCCGGACTACATGCGCGAACCGGTGCGCTATTTGTGCGCGCATTCGCGCAAACCGATCTCGGTAATCCCGAACGCGGGCCTGCCGCTCAACGTCGATGGTCTTGCCGTGTACCCGATGAAGCCGGTGCCGCTGTCCGAAACGCTGGCCGAGTTCGTAACCGAACTCGGTGTGAACGCAGTCGGCGGCTGCTGCGGCACCGTGCCGGAACACATTCGCGAGATCGTCGATCGGGTGCGGGGGTTGAAGCCCAAAGCGCGCGAGATCGAATATGCGCCACTGGTGTCCTCCGCGATGCGGGCGACGCCGCTGATTCAAGATCCCGCGCCGTTGATCGTGGGCGAGCGCGTCAATTCGCAGGGCAGCCGCAAGATCAAGAAACTGCTGCTGGAAGATGATTACGACGGCATCCTCGCAGTCGCGCGCGATCAGGTGGACGGCGGCGCGCACGTGCTGGATATTTGCGTGGCAATGACTGAGCGCAGCGACGAAGCGGCGCAGATGCACACGCTGGTCAAGAAGTTGCAGATGAGCGTCGAGACGCCGCTGATGATCGACTCGACCGAGGCCGATGTGTTGAAGACCGCGCTGGAGATGAACCCGGGCCGCGCCATCATCAACTCGATCAACCTGGAAAATGGGCGCAAGCGCTGTGATGCGGTGCTGCCGCTGGCGGTGGCGCATGGCGCGGCCGTGATCGCGCTGACCATCGACGAGCAGGGCATGGCCAAAACAGCCGATGCGAAGTTGGACGTGGCGAAGCGCATCTACGACATCGCAGTGAATGAATACGGCCTGTCGCCCGATTCGCTGATCTACGATACGCTGACGTTTACGCTGGCAACGGGCGCGGCCGACATGGCCGACTCGGCCATCGAGACGATGGAGGGCATTCGCCAGATTAAGGCGGCGTTGCCGGGCGTGCTCACGTCGTTGGGTGTGAGCAATGTGTCGTTTGGCCTGAACCCTGCTGCGCGCGCGGCCATCAACAGCGTGTTCCTGTATCACTGCGTGCAGGCCGGTCTGGATATGGCGTTGGTTCATCCCAAGGACATCACGCCGTATGCGGAGATCGCTCCGAACGTGCGTGAACTGTGCGACGATCTGATCCTCAATCGCACGCCCGACGCGTTGACCAAGCTGATCGCACATTTCGAGAACGTCAAGGTCGATGCAAGCAAGCCCGTCGAAGACCCGACAGTAGGCTTCAGTGTCGAGCAGAAGATTCACTGGATGATCGTGCATCGCAAGAAGGAAGGCATTGAGCCGTTGATCGATGTCTCCATTCAGGCCCACGGTGCGACCGTCAACGACGGTGCAGTGTGGACGCTCAACAACGTATTGCTGCCTGCCATGAAAGAAGTCGGCGACAAATTCGGCGCGGGCGAGTTGATTCTGCCGTTCGTGCTGCAAAGCGCCGAGGTGATGAAGAAGGCGGTGGCGCATCTGGAGAAATCGCTGGATCGCAAAGAAGGCACGACCAAAGGCAAGGTGGTGCTTGCTACGGTTTACGGCGACGTACACGACATCGGCAAGAGTCTGGTCAACACGATCTTGAGCAATAACGGTTACACCGTCTTCGATCTGGGCAAGCAGGTACCGGCCAACGTCATCATCGACAAGGCCGTGGAAGTGGGCGCAACCGCCATCGGCCTGAGTGCGCTGCTCGTGTCCACCTCAAAGCAAATGCCGTTGATCGTGAATGAACTTCAGCGGCGCGGCCTGCACTTCCCGGTGTTGATCGGTGGCGCGGCGATCAATCGACGTTTCGGGCGGCGCATCCTCTTTACCGAAGCGAATGTGCCTTACAACGCGGGCGTGTTCTATTGCAAAGACGCCTTCGAGGGCCTGGACACGATGGAGAAGCTGATCGATCCCAATGAGCGGGGTGATCTGATCGGGCGCATCATTGCGGAAGCGGAACTGGAAATTGGTACATTAGGAAATAGTAAATTAGTGGGCGCTTCTCACCAATCTACTAAGTCCCAATCTACTAATTACCAGTCTACTAATATACCGATTCCTCCTTTCTGGGGCAGCCGCGTCATTCGCGATATGCCGCTGGAAATGGTCTTTCAGTACCTCGACATCGATGAGTTGTATCGCTTGCAATGGGGGGCGAAGAACACGCACGGTGACGAGTGGGTGAAACTCAAAGCCGAGTTCGATGTGCGGCTCGATCGGATGAAACGCGAAGCGCTCCGATCGGGTTACCTGAAGCCGCAGGCGGTGTATGGATATTTTCCTGCCCAATCGAGCGGTAATGCGCTCATCGTTTACGACCCGATCGATCACCAACGGGAAGTTTCCCGCTTCGAATTCCCACGCCAATCAGGGCAAGACAACCTGTGCTTGGCCGACTACTTCGCGCCGGTCGAAGCGGGCGTGATGGATGTGGCGGCCTTTCAGGTCGTGACGGTGGGACGCGGCGCTGACGAGAAGTTCCAAGAATTGCAAAGTAATAGCGATTACTCGGAAGCGTACTTCCTGCACGGTATCGGTGTCGAGACGGCGGAGGCCACGGCCGAATATGTGCATCAACATGTGCGCCGCGAATTAAACATCGATGTGAAGCGCGGCAAACGCTATTCGTGGGGCTATCCCGCGTGCCCGGATATTGCCGATCATGCCAAAGTGTTTGCGCTGCTGCCGCAAACTACGGAATTAGGGCTGGAACTATCGGCGGCGTTCCAGTTGATTCCTGAGCAATCCACCGCCGCGATCGTGATTCATCATCCGGCGGCCAGATACTATTCGGTTGGAGTCAATCGGGTAGAGCAATTGATGAGTGCAGGTTAGCAAGAGGAGATCATGTCTAAGTTTAACGGCAGTTACATTCCCAAATCGGCGCTGGTGATTCACGCGCATCCCGATGACGCCGAGTTCACCGTCGGAGCGACGCTGGCCAAATGGGCCAAAGCGGGCTGCGAGATCACGCTGCTGCTGATCACCAGCGGCAACGTGGGCACGCACGATCTCAAGTACACGCGCGAGACGCTGGCGCAGACACGCGAAGCGGAACAAATGGATGTCGCACGGCTGTTAGGCATTCAACATGTGATGTTCTTGCGCCACGACGACTGCGCCGTGCAGCCTACACTTGAGTTAAGCCGCGAACTCGTGCGCGAGATTCGCAGCCGCAAGCCGGAAGTGGTGTTGTGCGGCAGTCCCGAGGGCTGGTTCTACGGCGATGAATACATCAATCATCCCGATCATCGCGCGGCGGGCGCAGCGGCGCTGGAAGCCGTCTTCCCGCGTGCGGAAATGGAGTTGTTCTGGCCGGAAGAAGGGCCGGTGCACAAAGTTCACGCCGTCTACGTGCATGGCACGAATGAAGACAACGTGGCGATCGATGTGGCCGACTGGCTGGATGTCAAAGTCGCGGCGTTGAAGTTGCACAAGAGCCAGCTGGGCGATTGGGATCCAACCGAGATGATCACGCAGTGGGCTACCGAAGAATCGAAGGCCTTTCGCAAGCGCATGAAGAAACGCGGTCTCAAGGTCAAGGCCGACGACGGCGGCAAACTCAAGCGCGTGGAGACCTTCCGTGTGATGACGCTGGTCGATCAGCCGCAAGAGTCGTGATCGGCAACTGGTGATCGGTCATTGGTAATCAGCAACATCTGCACTGCGCGCAGGCGCAAGTGTCAGAAATCGGCAATCATCAATGGAGAACGATGGCTAAGTTCGATAGTGACTGGGTTCCGCAATCGGCGATGACAATCTTTGCGCATCCCGACGATATGGAGTTTTCGTGCGGGGGCACGCTGGCGAAGTGGGCGAAGGCAGGCTGCGAAATCACGGTGGTGTTGTGCACCAGCGGCAACGTCGGCACGCACGATGCAACTTTTACTGAATACACGCTGGCCGCGCTGCGCGAAGTCGAGCAGAAGAACGCGTGCGATGTGCTGGGCGTCAAGCACATCGAGTTTTTGCGCCATGATGACAGCCGCCTCGTGGCGGACTTGACACTGCGCCGCGAACTGGTGCACCTGATCCGCAAATACAAGCCTGAAGTAGTCTTCTGCGGCGATCCGAATCTGGTGTTCTGGGGGCCGAACCGCATCAATCATCCCGATCATCGCGCGGCGGCATTAGCGGCGCTGGACGCGATCTTTCCGTGCGCTTCGATGGAACTGTTGTGGCCCGAAGAAGGTCCCGTTCACGAAGTCCACGGTGTGTATGTGCGCGCGTTTGAAAATCTCGACACGTGGATCGACATCACCGACACCGT
>JAUQXD010000127.1 GCA_030834835.1 Thermoflexales bacterium
GGTCGGCCGTAAACATGCCCTTGTTAAACAGCGCCACCGTCTTGCCCTGCAGCCGTGTGCGATCGTCCGCGGTCAGTTCTTTCGCCGTCACGATGATGACGGGAATGTGCCGCGTCAGCGTGCTGCTCTTGATGTTGTCCAGCACTGCAAAGCCGTCGATGTCGGGCATCATCAAATCCAGGATCATGAGATCGGGCTTGTCCGTCTGAACCGCTGCCAGCGCCTCTGCGCCGCCGGACGCCGTGATCACTTCGTAGTTCGGCTCAGCCTCCAGCAGGCGCTTCAACAGATTCAGCGCATCCGGCTCGTCGTCCACCACCAGCACCCGGCGGACGGCGGTGTTGCGGCGCACGCGTTCCAGCGCGCCCAGCAGTTCGCCTTCCGTGATCGGCTTCACCAGATAATCGGCTGCGCCGAGTGAAAAGCCCTTGCTCTTATCGTGGATGATGCTGCACAGCACGATCGGGGTGTTGGAGATTTCCGGCGTCTTCTTCAGATCGGCCAGCACGTCCCAGCCATCCCGATTGGGCATCAGCACATCCAGCGTAATCGCAAACGGCAGCAGGCGCCGCGCTTCGTCCACGGCCTTGTTGGAATCGGTCAGGCCAATCACCTGATAGCCCTGTTTTTCCAGATAGCGCTTGTACAGTGTAATGACGCCGGGATCGTCGTCGATGCACATCACCAGTTTTTTGCCCTCGCCGCGCGCCTCCAGATCGGTCGGCAGCGAGACGGTGGGTTCCGGTTCCTCCATTGGTTGTTCACGCGGCAGCGTAAACGTAAAGGTCGAACCCACCCCGACCTGCGACTCGACCCAGATGCGACCCTTGTGCATCTCCACAAACTTCTTCGTAATGGCCAGACCCAGGCCCGTACCGCCGTAGCGGCGCGTGGTGCTGGCGTCGGCCTGGGTGAACTCTTCAAAGATATGTTCCAGCTTATCCTCAGCCACGCCGATGCCGGTGTCGGTTACCGAGATGTACACTTCTTTGGGATAGGTCTTCACGCGCAGTGTGATCGAACCCTTCTCCGTGAACTTGGCCGCATTGGACACCAGGTTCAGCATGATCTGGCGTACGCGGGTCTGGTCGGCCATCACGGTCGGCAGATCGTCCGGCACTTCCTGGTTCAGCCGTACGGTCTTGTCTTTGACCAGCGCGATGGCGGTGGACATGACGCTCTTGGCGATGTCGCGCAGATCCAGCGGCTCGATCGAGAGTTCCATCTTGCCCGCTTCGATCTTGCTCAGGTCGAGGATGTTGTTGATCAGGCTGAGCAGATGCTGCCCGGAGTTGTAAATTGACGTCAGGTCGGTCTGCTGCAATTCGCTGATCGGCCCGTCGATGCCGCGCAGGATCACGCGGCTGAAGCCGATGATGGAATTGAGCGGCGTGCGCAGCTCGTGGCTCATGTTGGCCAGGAACTGTGTCTTAAGGCGATCAACTTCGCGCATGCGCTCCACCGCCTGCCGCTCGGCTTCGTAGGCGCGGGCGTTGGTGATGGCGACCGCGACCTGGTCGGCCAGCGCTTCGATGAGGCGCACATCGGTGTCGGCGAAGGCGTGCGCTTTGGGGCTTTCCAGGTTCAGCGCCCCCAGCAGTAAGTCACCCTGCCGGATGGGCACGAGAAATTCCGATCGGGTGTCGCTGTTGACCGCACGATAGTCGGTATCCAGTTTCACGTCGGCGACCAGCACGGCGCGGCCCGTGGTCAACAGCCGGCCATGCAGGCCCTGGCCGGGCCGGATCAGCGTACCCAGCGCGGCCTGTTCCATCTCGGGCGTGTAGCCGCGCATGACGCGCACTTCCAGCGCGTTTTCAGCCTCGTTATACAGCGCAATACTGGCCTGCCGGGCCTGCGTCGCGCTGATCGATTCGTCCACGATCAACGACAACACCTCGTCCAGTTCCAGCGTTGAGGCCAGCCGGCGGCTGATGCGGGTGAGCACGGTCAATTCATTGACGCGGGCTTCAACATCCTGGAACAGGCGGCGGTTCTCCAGCGCCACCGTGGCCTGACCGGCCAGCGTTCGATAGCGGCGCACTTCCTGATCGCTAAAGGTGTACGGTCCCTTCAACGACTCGATGACGATCCAGCCCAGCGTGCGGCCGCCCGCCAACAGCGGCACGATGACGGCGGCTTTCATGCCGACAATGGTCGCGAGAATGCGGCGTGACAACGGATCGATCTCGGGCGCATGCTCCACGTCGTTGAGCGCCAGCGGCTCCGTCAGGGTGCGGGCGATCAGCGGGATGCGGCCCGTCGTCCAGCGATCGTTCAGCAGGCTCGACACCTCATCACCGGGTGTCCAGACGGCTGCGATGTCCAGGACGGGGCTGGCGGCCGGGCTATCGGGATCACGCAGGGCCAGCAGCACCCGATCGATGTGCGGCGCGGCGATGCTGTCGCTGACGGCTCGCAGAATATCGCTGGGCGTCTGTGCGGCGGCAATGCCGCGGCTGGCCTGATACAGCGCGCGCGTTTCTTCCAGGCTGGTCTGCGTTTGCTCGAACAGTTGATAGCGCTCGATCGTGCCGGCTGCCTGGCGGGCCAGCGTTTCGCAGAAGGTAATTTCCTGCGGGGTGAACTTGCGCTGGACTTGATTGGAGTCAACGCCGAATGAACCAACCAGTCGCTGGCCTACAACCAGCGGTACCAGCAACATGGACTTCACACCGCGCGCTATCAACACCTCTGTATTGGCTGTGATCGGATCGTGAGCGATATCATAGATGGCAATCGAGCGCAGCGTCTGCAACAGAACCTCATACGACGGGTTGCCGTGCATCGGCAGCCGCACCGTCGGCCCGTCCAGGGTGGGCACGGCTTCGGCGGCCACCGTGCCGTAGCCGTGCTCGTCGTCAAACAGCACCAGCGCCACCTGATCGGCCTTGAGGCGTTGATGAATGGTCTTAACGAACAATTGCAAAGCATCGGTCAGCGTCGGCGCGGTGCTCAGCGCGCGGCTGACTTCGTACAGCGTGGTCGTTTCCAGCAGGCTGGATTCGCTTTCAGCCAGCAGCCGCGCCGCCTCGATCGATTGGGCGACCTGATCGGACACGGCTTGCAACGTGATCATTTCTTCCTCGGTCCAGGTGCGGCGCCGGTCGTCCTGGATTTGCAGCGTGCCCAGCACTTCACCGCGCAACGTGATGGGCACGCCAAACACGGCCTGGCCGTCAAACGTCACCGGTTGCAGCTGCCCGGCGCGGACGGCTGCTTCGACCTGCGGGATAACGGCGGGATCCATCGGCGCGGCATCTGGCCGTTGATACTCATGCTCGATCACGTCCGTGGCCCTGGCCTGCGTGTAATCTTCCCAGCCTTGCCGCGTGTACAGTCGCATTAACTGCTTGAGTTCGGCGGCGGCGGTTTGCGCCTGATCGAACAGTCCGCGATTGGCGATCGTCATCGCTAACTGGCTGGACAGCGCTTGCGCCAGCTGGACATCACGCGCGCCGATGTTGGGCGCGCTGCGCGTGCGGCCCAGCGTAATGATGCCCAGGACGCGGTCGCCCAGGATGGCTGGCGCGCTGACGAGTTTGCCCACCGTGAGGCGGATGTCTTCAGGCAGGCCGTTGAGCCGCACATCTTCATCGGGATTATCGATGACCACCGCTTCACGCGCCAGAATCGCCAGCGCGGCGGGCGTGGCCGCATTCCGATCGATCTTGATGATCTGACCGACGTCTTCCAGCGGCGCAGGTTCGTTGGCATCGTAGGCGGTCAGGATCGTGTAGGTTTCCTGGTCCGCATCGTAGCGAGCGGCCATCCAGGTGTCGAAGTCTGAGCGTTGGGCGACCACGCCAAACAGGCGATTGACGGCGGACAGCAGGTCCTCACCCAGGAAGCCGGTGGCCTGGCTGGCCTCAAACAGGGCGGTGGCGACCTGGGCGTCGGCGCGCGCGGTCTGGTACGACTGGGCCGTGTTCAGTGTGATGGCGATCTGGTTGGCCAGACCACTGAGCATCGCCACCGTGCTCTCGTCGAAGGCATTCGCCTGGCGCGACTGCACATCCAGCGCGCCCAGGACGCGATCTCCCACCATCAGCGGCAGTACCACTTCCGATCGGGTGTCGGTGAGCAACGGATTGGCAAAGCGCATTGTCTCTGTGTCTACGTCTTTCGCGGCGCGAGGCTCGCGCGTCCGAATCGCGACGCTCACCAGCGACTGGCCCGTAATCTCCAACCGGTGGCCGCGTTCTTTCAGTGACTGGCCGGCTTCACCGGTGGCTTCGCGCAGCACGGCATATTGCCCGGACGAATCCAGCAAGAAGACGGCGGCGTAATGGAAATTGAAGCGCCGGGTGATCAGGTTCACGACCTGTGAGAGCAACTCGTCTTCATCGAGAAACGACGACACCGCCCGGCTGACTTCGGCGCTGACGTGCAATTGAGCGGTGCGCTCGGCTACGCGCTCTTCCAATGACTCACGGATTGCCATGAGTTCACGGTTGCTGGTCAACTGCGCCTGTTCATTGTGCCGAGCGTTGGCTAACGCCTTTCGCAGATATTCCTCGTTGGACAGCACAAAGATGCTCAGCAAACCGAACAGAAACGCCCAGTCGAGCAAATCGACGATCTGTGAGGTCGGATAGTGGAGCGGATGAATCAGCCCGGTCGTTTCAGCCAGGAAGAGCCCGAAGACTGAAGCGATCGACACGCCGGTCATCACCACGATGCCTTTTCGGCCAAGAATGGCCCCGGCCAAAATAATGCACAAGATATACCCGGCTGGAAAGTAGCCAAGAATACCCAGCAGCATGATGCTGACACCGGTGAAGAGTCCCCACAGGAAGATGACGACCAGCAGACCCGCCAGCCGAAGCCGGCGGCGGCGCAGCAGGTAATAGATGGTCACTAGCGAGGTGGTCGAAACAGCCAGTACCGGGTAGGTAAAGCCGGGACTGGGGCTGACTATCTCACTGAGCACTAATAGCAGGGTGAAGGTCACAAACATGATTTGCAGCAACCGGGTCAGCAGTGAGGCGACACGGTTCTGTTCTTCCTGTTCGAAGACAGGCGGGGCCAGTAAATGACGGATGGTCTTAACCATGATTATCACCTTGCCCGTTGCCGTTGTCATTTGTCGCAGATGGGTCGGCCGGGGCATTTGTCCGGCCAATGCGCGCGGTGACGCGGGCCGCGCCCAGCGCCTGGCCTAACTCGTTGACGGCAGTCTTGAGAATCGAATCGAGGTCGATGGTCTGGCGCACCCGGCTGTTGATTTCGTTGATGGCGCGTTCGCGTTGGGCGCTGCGCTCGGTCTCGTCGAGCAGACGGGCGTTTTCCAGTGAGAGCGCGGCCTGGTCGGCCACGGCCACCACCACGGCCACGTCGTCGTCCGTCCACCGTCGATCGGAGTCGGTTTAGTGCAGGTCGATGACGCCGATAACTTGATCGCGCAGTTTGATGGGCACGGCCAACGCCGTG
>JAUQXD010001249.1 GCA_030834835.1 Thermoflexales bacterium
ATCGGGATAGGCGATGACGGCTAGGCCGTTGGCGTGATCGCGATTCTTCTCTTCGCAGGCCCGGAGCAGTTCCGAGCCGACACCGTGCCAGCGCTGCTTCGGCTCAACGAACATGCAATCGATGAAGGTGAGATTCGCGCCGGTCACCGGTTTGGGCGCGTGCTCAATCGGGATGTACTCCAGGTGGCCGACCGGCAGCGTACCTTCATAGGCGACCAGGATGCGCACGCCGCGAAAGAGCGTGTTGTAGTTCCAGAAGCGCTTGGCGTCTTTAGCCTGGCCCAGCTGCTTGAAGGCCACTTCTCGATCGGACTCACAGTCTTTGGAGAAATCGTAGTTCAAGCACAACAGCGTCTGCTCTTCGGTGTCCTGAAATTCAAAGACTTGCATGGCCGCCTCCTGAAAAAGACCTCGCAGGCGCCCGGGCACAGACGCGCCCAATGAAAGAACAAGAACCCGCGAGGTCCGATGAGCCTAAGCGCTCTCCGGTTGAGCCGCGTGCATCAGCGCAAAATCGCCGACTTTGGGCTGGACCAACCGCCAGAAATCGGACATGGCGATCTTCAGCGTGGCCCGGTGCGAGCCGGCCTGAAAGACGATAGTCGGCTGGTCGGCCAGGGTGCAATCCAGATAGACCGGCACGTGATACAGGTTGCCCAGCGGCGGCATGGCGCCCACGTCACAATCGGGGAAGAGCCGGGCAAACTCGGCCTCGCGCGCCCGGCGGACATCCGTCGCGCCCAACATCTCGCGCACGCGATCCAGATCAACCAGGGCCGGCGCGGGCAGCACCAGCATGACCAGCTGGCCGTCGGCCCAGGCGATAAAGACCTTGGCGACGTGCAGGCCCTTTTCATGCAGCGCGGCGGCCACTTCTTGAATGGTGAAAGCCTGCCGGTGTTCCTGGACTTCGTCATACACGCGCATCTCAATGAGATACTGTTCAAGTCGATCGAGACACGTCTCCATGGACTACCTCCTTTCCGCAAACAAAAAGCCGATCGTCCCCGGATCTCTCCGGCGATTCGATCGGCTCGCGTGTTACGCCATGCGCCCTCCTGCTACTGGAACGCACTCTCAGCTAAACTGTCAACAACATTCCCTTCTGTGTCCTGGCTATTTTCAGTATAGCACTATTTTTCCAGATGCAACGATCATTTTTTGTGACAAATATCAGGCAGGTACAGGCGCTGAACTGGCCAGGCGCTTTTGATTTTCCGGCCTCGTCGTGCTAGACTGACGCGGGAGCGGATGGGAGACCCTCAACGGACTTTGAACCAGACAAACGGACCGAAGCGGACGCCGACGCAGTCCGCTTGAGCGGACTTCATAGAATTTGCCGTCGATTTCAATCGATGGCGAAGCCACGGCGGGCCGCCTGGCGCAATCGATGGCACGCCCGCGCAAACGCGGGTCAGAGGCAGAGAGAAAATTAAACTATCAGTTCAAGGATACCTGATGACTAATCCATTGGCACAGCATCCGCTACAATACTGGTTGGTTATTTCGGGGTTAAGTCTCTTGGCGTGGGTAATTGCATACTTTGATAGGGGTTATCAAAAATCGATAAGACTGCCGCGATGGTTGCTTCTGTTGCTTGGAATTAAGAACCAACCAGCGGTAGGAATTCGCCGGCTATATGGGCAGTTGTTCGGGCTGCTCTTTTTTGCCTGGGGGACATTAGTCACTATATTGGTGCCATTCCCCGAACAGAGAACTCTACTTGTAACATCAGGTATGGTTGCTCTTGGTATCGGGCTTGGATTGATAACAATTGCACTCATGATCCTAAAGCCTTAGCCGCAAATGACGACTGTCCCGCTCCTCGCCCCTACAACAAATCACGCGGCGCATGAAGAATCTTCATGGGCCGCGTGGTATTGATCTAATCGTTATTGATCGATACTCAACAATCGCCCTTCAAAGACTTCAGGGGGCACTCAACTGGTCAAGCAATTTCTGGGCCTGAGCCTCGAGCTGTGGCTCCAACCCCAATTTCAGCGCCGTCTCCAGATCGTTTTTTGCAGCCTGAGGAGTACTATTCGCCAGAATGGCTCCACGCAGAAAGAAGGCTTTAGCGTAGTCGGGCTTGAGCTTGATGGCCTGAGCGAGATCGGACACACTCTGCTCGTAATTTTTCTGATGATAACGGGTTACAGCCCGGTTGAAGTAGTATCCCGCCAATTCAGGATCAGACGACACTGTTTGAATGGCGTGATCAAAATCCGCCAAAGCGCGATCGTATTCACCGCGCTCATCGAAAATCAAGCCGCGATTCACATAGGCTTGCGTGAGTCGCGGGTCCAGCTCAATAGCCTTATCTAAATCCGCCAACGCCAGGTCACCATCGCTTGTATCATAAAACAAGATACCCCGCTTAAAGTAAGCCAGTGCCGAAGCCGGATCGAGTTTGAGCGCGGCATCATAATCCGCGCGGGCCAGATCAAATTTGCCCTGATTCTCATAGGCGCTACCGCGATAGATATATGCATCTATGTAGGTTGGATCAAGAGCGATGGCCTGTGAATACTCGGCGATTGCGCGCT
>JAUQXD010001250.1 GCA_030834835.1 Thermoflexales bacterium
TGATGCGTGATGCGTGATGCGTGATGCGTGATGCGTGATGCGTGATGCGTGATGCGTGATGCGTGATGCGTGATGCGTGATGCGTGATGCGTGATGCGTGATGCGTGATGCGTGATGCTCAAAAGGCAACCCGCAACCCATTCACTCGTTACTCATCACTCGTCATTTATCATTTGTCATTGTTAATTGTTCCTTGATCATTGATCATTTCTCCCGCACCCTCATCTTGCTCAACAACTGCTTATCGTCCAGCACGTGCCCGTCTTCGGCGAGTAGGCTTAAGCGCCCCGTGCCTGGCAGAAACCACCCCACTTCGATGTCGAGCAAGCCCGGCTTAGCCGTCGGCGGGAACTTCAGTACGCGCACATCGGTGATCACTTGGCCTACCGGCCACACGGTCGTCGCCAGCGTGCCACCGAGCGGCTTGCCCGTCGCCTCGGCGCTCTTGCGGCCCGTCTCAGGCCGGATGGCGTTCAAAAACACCTGAAAATCAGCCGCAAAACTGGCTGTGCTGCGCCAGTACACTGTAACCGTGATCGCTTCGCCGGGCAGAATCGCACGCGGCGACATTTCATAGCCGATGAGTTCGACGGTGGCGCCGAAGTCCACGCGCATCGAATTGGGATAGTCGCCGGGGCGCGGCGTCAGCGCCACCTGCCCGATTGCGACGGCGTTGTCTTCGAGGTTCGCGCCCTCAGCCGCAAGCCGCACACCTTGCGAATCGTACAGGCCCACTCGCAAAGTCGCGATGTTCGGCGCATACGCGCCATCGGGCACGTGCAGATACAATTCATCCGCAAACACTTGCCCCGGCTGCCACAAGACCGTCGGATACATCCCGCGCCCCGGCCACGTATCGCGCTGCGCCACGATGATGCCGTCGCCGTCGATCAAATGCACGAACTCGACGAAGGTTTGATCCATCGCCGCGAGTACACGCCAGTACAACGTCACCTTGATCGGATCGCCCGGCTGCGCCTGCGTTCGATCGACCTGCGCGCCCAGCAGCTCCGCTTTGCCGTCGAAGGTCACATTGATCGGCTGATCAATTTTGACTGACGCCATGTTCAGCATCGAAGGTTCGGCGTAAGCGGGGATGAAGTAGCCGAATAAAGCGATGCAGGCCAGGGCAAGCGCCGCTATTGGTAATGCGTAATTCGTAATGCGTACTGCGTAACGATTCGCCGACTTGCTGATTCGCTGATTCGTTGACTCGCTGACTCGCTGACTCCCAGCCTGCATCTTGCCTCGTGCATCCTGCATCAGCGCAGTTAATCCCAGCGCCAACAACAAGCCAAACGCCGACAGCCCCGGAAAATAGAAGCGCCCCATCGGCCCGGCGGTGCTGCTCATCATGTAGCCGAACAGCGCGGCGGCGAACAGTAGCGCTGAGAAGATGACGAGCACCAGTTGTTTCAACTGAACGCGATCAAACGCGCGCCGCACAAAAGCGATCATCAACCCGATCAACCCGAGCGCCGTCACGATCAACGCGCCGCTGTAGATTGTGTCGGGCAGCGGAATCTGCCCATAGCCGAAGCGCCCCCACAAACTGCTCCACGCATAGGGAATCTCGCTGACGGCCAGCCAGAAACTCTCGCGCGGATCGCGCCCGCCCCACAGTTCGTTCATGCGCTGAACGCCGGTCGGTTCGCCATACAGGTGAGTGTTCCGCACGAACCACCAGCCCGCGAAAATTGCCACACCGATTGCCAGCAACACATTCGCTTGGATGAAGCCGCGCCAATCGCGTTTGCGTCCGACGCGCGGCCAGACCGCAATCAGTAACGCCAGTTCGATCAGCGGCAGCGCAAAGGCCAGGTTGAACTTCGCCATGAGCGCGAGACCGAACGCGAGGGCCAGCAGGATCGATCGGCGTGTAGATAGGCCAGCACGAATGATCGTCACACCCAGCCACAACAGGATCGATCCAAACAGGCCCGCGATTACGTCGTTGTTGATCGCGCCGCTCATGAACAGGAACTGTGGATTGAACGCCACAATCGCCGCCGCACCCGCCGCAAGTCCTGTATTGCTCGAAGCGGATCGCCAGATCCGCGTTGCTGCCGGATCTGACGATCCGGCAGACGCATTCAACAAAGTTAGCCCTATTCGGTACGTCACCCACCCCATGATCGCGCCGAGCAGCACATTCACCCAGCGCGCGACGTGGATCATCAACACGACGCCGTGATAGGGCCACGCTTCATCGGGACCGTGGAGGTAGCGGTTCTTGTTGTCGTTGTTGATTTCCCACTGGCGATAACCCAGATACGGATTGGGCGTTGGCTCATACAGCGCGTCGTGATCGGGTGTGATCCAACCCGTCGCCAGCGCAGCGATGACGTAATACAGCGGCGGATGATGCGCCTGGATGCGCGGCTGATCGTCGCGCTGCTCGGGCAAAGCGCCGTACTGTTGGATGTAACGGATATAGCGGAAGTGGTGCAGCTCGTCGGTCGATTCGTAGATCGGGTTGGCGACGCTGAAGCCCACCGCCAACGCGACATAGCCGATCAGGATCGCCGTGAACAGGCGGTGAGCCGATAGTGTGCGCAACAGGCGTGTGACCATGATAGGAACCAAACCGCCGACATGGTGTCGGCGGAAGTTGCGGCGATTATAACGGCGGCTGATGAATCGCACAAGACGCGAAGCGCGGACAGCCTTGCGTTCTGGTTTTGATTGCGCGTATAATTGGCTTATCCTCACTTGCTGTCCGCCACAGGGAGACTGCCATGCCGTTTGTCTATGCGGGTCGTTACATTCGGTTCAACCTCAGCACCGGCCAATCCTCCATCGAGACGATTGACGAGGCCGACGTGCGCAAGTTCCTGCTGGGCAGCGGCTACGCGGCTAAACTATTCAGCGCTGAACTCGATCCGTCGATCGGGCCGCTCGATCCGCGCGCCACGATCTATATCTTCAATGGGTTGCTGTCCGGCACGTTCGCGCCCACCGGCTGCCGATCGTCCTTCTGTGGCCGATCGCCCCTGACGGGCATCTGGAATGAAGCCAACCTGGGCGGGCATTGGGGCGCGGAACTGCGCTTCGCGGGCTACGACGGCCTCGTGATTACGGGCAAGGCTGAGAAACCGGCCTACTTGTACATCAATGGCGATCAGATTGAAGTGCGCGACGCCGCTCACCTGTGGGGCAAAGACACGTTTGAGGTTCACGATTTGCTCATCGCCGAAACCGACGAGAAGGCGCGGGCGGCCATCATCGGGGTGGCCGGTGAAAACCTGGTGAAGATCGCGGGCGTCGTCAGCGGCGGGCACGGTCATGCGCGCATGGCAGCGCGCGGCGGCATGGGCGCGGTGCTCGGCTCGAAGAACCTCAAGGCTATCGTCACCCGCGGCAAAGAAAAGCCGCAATATGCTGATAGCAAAGCCTTCCACGCCACCGTGAAAGAGAGCAACAAATACATCATGGCACACGGCCCGGCCGAAGCACTGCACCTCGTGGGCACGGCGGGCGGCCATCCCGGCACCGATAAGTTCGGTGACAACGCGATCAAGAATTGGCGCGGCGGCAACTGGACCGAAGGCACCCTCAAGACCTCAGGCAAAGCGATTGCGGAAACGATCTTCGCGCGTCACACGTTTTGTCACGCCTGCCCGATCGGGTGTGGCAAAGCGATCGAGGTGAAAGAAGGCAAGTACGCGGGCGTGTGGGGCGAAGGCCC
>JAUQXD010001251.1 GCA_030834835.1 Thermoflexales bacterium
CGAAGATCGTATAACCAGGTTAGCCGCCAGCCGACAGAGCGGAATGACCAGTAAGGTTCTTGCAATAACACTCGCCGAACGATTCTCAGCCCGGCTTGCTTTAGAAAAAAATAAGTGCGATTCTGTCGCCAATAATAGCCAATCGTGTTACTGCCGCGTTCGACCCGTGGACGTGAGGCCAGATTATGATCGACGACGGCCTGAGCATTGTAGACCAGACGCCAGCTGCTGCGCGCAATCCGTGTGCACAGATCGACCTCCTCCCACGAGAAATCACCAGCTAGTGCTTCATCAAAACCACCCACTTGAATCAGCGCCGGACGGCGAAAAGACATGTTGCAACCCACTAGCCATTCTGTTTCGAGTAGTTCCGATGTTGTCGTCTCAAAATTGCCCGAAATTTGAAACTGTTGATAATCAAGCCAGCCGCCTGCACGCCGCTGGTTGGCTGAAGCCACACCCGCCTGGGGTAACACCTGACGCCCGCCGACTCCACCTATCTCGCTATCCGAATAGGCATTGACAAGGTGATCAAGCCAGCCTGGATGTACAACACAGTCATCATCTGTAAAGGCAACGATTCCCCCAAGCGCGTGACGAATTCCGACATTTCGCTGCCGGGGCATGCTGCCTTGACTCGCAGGAATACGAATATACTTGACCCACGAGTATTCCTGCGTAATTAGTGTCTGTGCCAGATCGGTGTCGGAACTGTCCACCACAATCACTTCATCCGCGTCGGTGAGTTCGCACTCAATTGAATCAAGGCACCTGCCAATTATTTCAGCGCGGTCACGCGTAATGACAACTACAGAAGCACGCATAAGTTCATCCCCATTTGCGGAATAGCCTGAAGCAACCTATTTTTTGCGCGCTTCAATCCAGAAGCGTCCTAATTCTTCATATCGAATATCTAGAACGTCAATCTGGTTCTTTATGAGCTCTGTTTCCAGTTCCTGCGCCTTGACTTTGGCCCCATGCCATGTGCCAGGCTCCAGGGCAACGACGATCTTTCGGTGAAGAACTGGCACCTTCCGGCTTGGCCGAATAGAGACGTGGAGGCGTCGCAACCACGCCTGTCTTTCATAAGCGTTGAACTGAATCACGCATAACCCGCCCGACTTTAGGACCCGTCCAATTTCACGGATATAGGAGAAGATGATCGACTTGCTGGGGATATGCAAGAATACACTGACCGTACAACAGAAATCAATACTTCCGTCGCCAACTTCATGCAAGTCAATGCCATTCCCCGGCAAGAACTGCAGGTTGCTCTCCTGGGCGGCGATCGCTCTTGCCTGCTTCAGCATTTCCGGGGACACGTCCAGAGCCATCACGGTGCCAAAACGGCGCGCCAGGGGATGCGACATCCGCCCCCAGCCGCAGCCAATTTCCAGGGCTGCCTTATCAGCCGGATCAAACCCCATGCGGTCAAGAAAAGGTTGGATTCGCTCCTGAACCTCGATTTCCCCCGTTTGCAGCAATTGCACCCAGTCCATTTCATTAACGTTGGGAACCCAACAGACAGTGGGTTTGGGATTCTTAAGAGCGCGTTCGTCCCAATCACGGCGCATTTTTTGGCTGTCATTCAACATGAGACTACTCCCCACGATGATCATTGCTGCAAATTGATTCGACGGTCAAGCCAGTGGCGAAGAAGGTCGAACTCACTCGCCTAAATCCTGATCCAACACTCTGGAACTATATCCCGCGTGTTCTTGGTGGGGTCGTTAAGCCACTTTTGTGGAGCAACCACCAGCTTTTCAGGGTTAGAGCCTAACCAGGCCCCCCACCAACTAAAGGAACTGTTGGCAATGATGTGATGCTGACACAGATTCATTAGCCGCAGGTCTTCGTAATCGCAATCTGGGCCATTATGATCGACCCAGTCAATTAAACCGGGCAACGTTATATGCGTGCGCGCCCAGGAAATATCATCCGAGAACACAAAAAAGCGCGGTGCAGTGACGCCTGCCTCAAGTAAGTAGTTTGCCGCAGTCCGATAATATTCTGGGGAGCAATCCGCGTAATATGCGCGTGTGCTCGTATCGTTCGCATAATCTTCGCGGCGAACATGAACGCTTACCGCTGTTGAGTTCTGAATCTGGGCCGCTGTCTCAGCGTTGCGCCCGACTAATGGCGTCCTGAGAACCAGGTCCTGCCGTAGCACAGGCGCGACGGAGCCGAAGTATTTCTCACTTTGCCAATAACCGACCAGATACGCAGAAGCAGGACAATCCAAGATTTGCGCGTCAAAACACAGTGAACGTTCCTCGATAAACGAACGGCGATAATACGGCCTTCGTTTCTCAACGAAATTTCGCGCCCGCGCGTACCAATCCGTTCGATGTGGGATTGAAACCCGCCATACTTCCTCAGCAGTGGTACGGCTTTCCGGGATGTTAAAGGGATCCAGCCGATATTGGCGCGGGGGACGAATGTGCAATAATTTTGAAGCATCTAACCGCAGAGTCGTGCGGCGCGCCAACGCCAATCTGCGACCTAGCGCATATTGA
>JAUQXD010001252.1 GCA_030834835.1 Thermoflexales bacterium
ACTAGAAAGAAGGCAACCAAGGCTAAACCACTCAAGATACTGGCCATCACCGCCTTTCTATCTAATCGATTCATGATAGTACCTTCCTGGGAAGTCGCTTATGCCCAGGTGCCAGTGCTCATCGTCCACGTCTGCACGGACTACCTGCGACGGCTTCCACGCCGTCGTGGCTTCTATATTGCTCGTTCGTAGACGCGATGGGTCTTGTAGAGCTGGCCGCCAAGGTTGACGAGATCGTTGCGCATCTGTACGGCCGTATTGGCGACCTGCGTCAGATCGGCGTGGTGAAAGCCGAACTCGCGGATCGTTTTATCCATTTCGTTGTAGAGCAGCGCGTTGCCGCCTCGGCCCTGATATTCCGGTAGAATCCCCGCGCCATTCAGCGCCACCCACTTCGTGCGGCGCAACTCCAGCAGCAGGCCGATGAAGCCAAACGGAAATAATCGGCCGCGCGCCCGCTGTAAAGCGGCGGATATATCGTGGAAGCCGAAGAGGAAGCCCACGACCTGATCGCCGCTGGTGATGATCTTGATCAAACGCGGATCGGCGATGACCAGGATATTGTCGAGAACGAATTTGATCTCGCGCGGCGTCAGCGGATAGTATTCCCAGTTGTTGACGAAGGCGTTGTTGTACGCTTCGCCGATGCGCGGCGCCCACTCCTTCAATTCGGCTTTGCTCTTGAAGCGCTTCACGCTCAAGATGCCACGCCGCTCCACCCGCTCGGCAATGCTGCGAACTCGATCGGGCAAGTGATAGGCGCTGGAATTGAGATAGCACGAGATGAAATCCACGTCTTTGTGAAAGCCCAGCGCTTCGACCAGGCGCGGATAATACGGGTAGTTGTAGTTCATCATCGTCATCATCTGACGATGCTCAAATCCCTCGACGAGCAGCCCGTAGCCATCGAGTGCGCCGAAGCCTTTAGGCCCGACGATTGTATCGAGACCACGCGCCCGCGCCCAGGTGAAAGCCGCTTCAAATAATGCGGTGGCTGTTCCAAGATCATCTTCGCATTCGAACAAATAGAACTGCGCCTGACGGGTATGATGATAGGCATTGAACGGCCGGTTTTCCAGCGCGGCGATGCGGCCCACGTCGCGGCCGTCGCGCACGGCGATGAAGAAATCCGCATCTGAATGCTCATAAAACGGATGCTTCACTTTGTTGAGCATCAGTTCAATATCCGTGCGCAGCGGCGGCACCCATTGAGCGTGGCCGCGATACAGCCGGTACGGCAAATCGACAAAGCGGCGGACGTGCGATCGGACGGTCAGATCAACGGGTTCGATAGTCAGCATAGCCGGAATCCTGTTGGAGTATAATGAGCGGCAGGCCCGTTATACTCCCGATCCATGAAATGCGCCACTGTCCCGCTTTGCTGAAAAGTGGTAAACTCCACAACACGATTGGCCGGTTGACACCCGATTGGACGATGAACTAGCCATGCACTGTCCTCAGTGTGGATTCGTAAACGAAGTTGCGGCCAGGCACTGCGCCCAATGCGGCGCGGTGCTGGATGTCGCCGTGCTGCGCCAGGAACTGGCCGAGACGCGCAGTGCGGTCGATCGGCTGCGCCGCTTTCTGCCGGCCGTGGTCGCCGACGGCGTGCTGCACGATCCCGATCGGCTGCGCGGCGAACGCCGTGAAATCACCGTGTTGTTCGCTGATGCCGTCAACTTCACGCACCTCTCCGTTTCACTCGACGCTGAATCGATCTTCAATTTAATCAACGCCCTGCTCAGCCGCCTGGTGGAGTGCATTCACCGCTACGGCGGGATGGTGGATAAATTCACCGGCGACGGCCTGATGGCGGTCTTCGGCGCGCCGATTGCGCATGAGGACGACGCTGAGCTGGCGGTGCGGGCGGCGCTGGATATGCAGAAGGCGGCGATGGAGTTTGAACCCATGGCGCGGGCGCAGCTGGGCGCGCCGCTGCAGATTCGCATTGGCATTCACAGCGGGCCGGCCGTTGCCGGTGTGCTGGGCACTGCGCAGCAAACTGCCTACACGGTCATAGGCGAGACGGTCAACCTGGCGGCGCGCCTGCAGTCGGCGGCCCGCCCGGCCGGCATCCTGGTGAGCGCGCGCGTGTTCCAGCAAACGCGGGCGTTCTTTAATTTCCAGACGGCCGGTTCGGTCCAGGTTAAGGGCTTCGATCAACCGATCGTCGTGTATGAGGCGGTTGGCGATCGTTCGGAGCCGTTGCCAACGCGCGGCATTGCCGGTGTGTCGAGTATCTTCCTGGGCCACGATGCCGAGCTGGATCAGTTGCGCACGGTATTGGCCGGGTTCGTGCGCGATCGGCGCGGCCAGGTTGTGATCGTGCAGGGCGAAGCCGGCATGGGCAAATCGCGTCTGGTGCGCGAGTGGTTGACATCGCCCGTCGGTGAAGCGGCGATCTGGCGCGGGCAGGGCCTGCCCTACACCGAAGGCGTGGGTTACGCGGCATTCCGATCTTTGTTGCAGGATGCGCTGCGCACGTATGCTTCGCACGATACCTGGGAGACACATATCACGCCGGCCCTGAGGCCGTTCTTGCGGCAGTTGCTGGACTTGCCGTTGACCGCCGACGAACAATTTGCCTTTCGCAACCTTGAACCGGAACGGGTGAAACAATTGACGGCCCTGGCGTTCCGTGAGTGGCTGATGACTGAGGCTCGCACCCGCCCGGTGATCCTGATTATCGATGATTTTCACTGGGCTGATGATCTTTCGCGCGACATGCTGCAAGCGGTGGTCAATCTGGTGCGTGAGGCGCCGGTCCTGTTGTGCGTGATGACGCGCCCGCAGCCGGAGAAACCGCTGCAGTTGGACCCGGCTGTGCCCGGCGTGAAAATTGAGTTGAAGCCCCTGTCGGCTGAACACAGCCGCGCGCTGCTGGGGCATCTGGTGAATCTGGGTGACCTCCCCGAGTCAATCATCAACACGATACTGGCTCGCTCCGAAGGCAACCCGTTTTACATTGAAGAGTTTGTGCGGGTGCTGATCGAGAAGGAAGTTTTGAAGCCGGGCGATGGACAGTGGCGCGTGGCCTCGGCTGTGGAACTGCAAACGATCGATATCCCCACCAGCCTGGGCGGCCTGATGATGACGCGCTTCGATCGGTTGCCCAAAGATCTGCAGCAAGTCCTGCGCAGCGCCGCGGTCCTGGGTCTGCAATTTGCTGCGCGGCTGCTGGAGGAAGTCGAGCGGCGGCTGCGCGGCTCAGCCGGTGTTCAACCGGTCGTCGAGCGCCTGATCGACATGGGCATGCTGGAAGAGCGGCGCGGAACCGGCGAGCTGGCCTATGCCTTCAGTCACATTCTGTCGCAGGAAACGATCTATAACAGTATCCTGCACAGCCAGCGGCCGGGACTGCATCGCACGGTGGCGGAGAGCATCGAGGCGTTGTATGCCGACGATCTGAGCAGTCAGGTCGAGGCGCTGGCGCTGCATTACGATCGGGCGCGGGTGCGCGAGAAGGCGATGCGCTATGCGGTCCAGGCGGGTGAACGGGCTCGATCGCGCTTTGCCAACCACGAAGCGATCGAGTATTTCAGCCGCGCCCTGCAGCTGTCGCAGCACCTGAGCGGGTATGAAGCCACGCGCTGGAAAGCGGCCATCGGTCTGGGCGAAGTCGAGCAGCTGATCGGCGAATATGAAGAGGCCATCGCGTTCTATCAGGCGACGCTGGAGGAGTGGAGCGAGGCCAGCCCTGAAGACCGCGCTTGGGCGATGCTGAAATTAGCCCAGGTCTGGGATAAACGCGGCAATTTGCAGGAGGCGCAGAACTGGCTGCGGCAGGCGCTGGCGCAGCTCGATCGGGTGCGCGGCTCGGTGCCGGAATTGCGGGCGCAGATCTATTCCGATCTGGGGTGGATGAGTCTGCGTCGCGGCGATTTGACGGCCGCGAAAGATTGGCTGGAGCAAGGCCTGGCGCTGGTGGTCGATACGGAGCACTACGGCGTGCTGTCGTCAGTGCTCAATCGCCTGGGCGCGGTGTACTACAATCGCAGCGAGTGGAAGCAGGCCGCCGGTTACGTGGAGCGGGCGCTAGACCTGCGCGAGAAGCTGGGCGATGTGGTGGGCTATGCGCGATCGATCAACAATCTGGGCATCCTCAAGCAGGCCAGCGGTGACTGGGACGGCGCGCTGGCCGACTATCAGCGCGCGGTTGAGATGCACGAACGGATTGGCGAGGTGGAAGGGTTGGCGCAAGCGTATACAAACCTGGGCGTGCTGTGCACCGATCTGGGTGATTGGGCGCAGGCCGAGGACTACTTGCGGAATAGTTTTAACATTGCGCAGCGCATCGGTCATCCTTCTGAACTGGCGCAGGCGCACATGAACCTCGGCCGATTGTATCTGTTGCAGGCCCGCTGGGCGGATGGCACCCGACATCTGAATGCATCGATTCCGTTGTATGCCGAGGTCGGCGCGCGAGCGAACGTGAATCTGATTGATGCGTATGATTTGCAGGGCCGCCTGGCGCTGGAGCAGGGCCAGTTCGACAGTGCGCAGCAATGGGCCAATCGCTGTCGCGAACTGCTCCGTGAGTTTACCAATTCTGACAGCGGCGATTCGGTCGAATGGGGGCGCTACGAGCAACTCATCGGGCGGATTGCGATGGGGAGCGGGGACCTGGCGAAAGCGCGCCAACATTTTGATCGAAGCGCCGCCATTTTCAAAGCCACCGGCTCTCAGCTGGAAGATGGCCGGGCCATGTATTGGAGCGCCGCGTTATCCAGCAAACTTCATGACAGTCCGCGCGCCAGCGAAGAAGCGGAAGCGGCCCACCGTATCTTCAGCAGTCTTGGCGCTAAGGCTGATCTGGCCAGACTTGAGAAGTTGAGCTTATAGCGCGGCTCTGTCGGGAAAGCGCTGTGTCACCGGCAGGCGCGATTCCGATTGCCGGCATGACCTATCAAAAAAGCGCCACCCGATTCCGCGGAATCGGGTGGCGCTTTTTTGATAGGTCATGCCGGCAATCGGAATCGCGCCTGCCGGTGACACAGCGCTTTCCCGACAGAGCCGCGCTATAAGCTCAACTTCTCAAGTCTGGCCAGATCAGCCTTAGCGCCAAGACTGCTGAAGATACGGTGGGCCGCTTCCGCTTCTTCGCTGGCGCGCGGACTGTCATGAAGTTTGCTGGATAACGCGGCGCTCCAATACATGGCCCGGCCATCTTCCAGCTGAGAGCCGGTGGCTTTGAAAATGGCGGCGCTTCGATCAAAATGTTGGCGCGCTTTCGCCAGGTCCCCGCTCCCCATCGCAATCCGCCCGATGAGTTGCTCGTAGCGCCCCCATTCGACCGAATCGCCGCTGTCAGAATTGGTAAACTCACGGAGCAGTTCGCGACAGCGATTGGCCCATTGCTGCGCACTGTCGAACTGGCCCTGCTCCAGCGCCAGGCGGCCCTGCAAATCATACGCATCAATCAGATTCACGTTCGCTCGCGCGCCGACCTCGGCATACAACGGAATCGATGCATTCAGATGTCGGGTGCCATCCGCCCAGCGGGCCTGCAACAGATACAATCGGCCGAGGTTCATGTGCGCCTGCGCCAGTTCAGAAGGATGACCGATGCGCTGCGCAATGTTAAAACTATTCCGCAAGTAGTCCTCGGCCTGCGCCCAATCACCCAGATCGGTGCACAGCACGCCCAGGTTTGTATACGCTTGCGCCAACCCTTCCACCTCGCCAATCCGTTCGTGCATCTCAACCGCGCGCTGATAGTCGGCCAGCGCGCCGTCCCAGTCACCGCTGGCCTGCTTGAGGATGCCCAGATTGTTGATCGATCGCGCATAGCCCACCACATCGCCCAGCTTCTCGCGCAGGTCTAGCGCCCGCTCCACGTAACCGGCGGCCTGCTTCCACTCGCTGCGATTGTAGTACACCGCGCCCAGGCGATTGAGCACTGACGACAGCACGCCGTAGTGCTCCGTATCGACCACCAGCGCCAGGCCTTGCTCCAGCCAATCTTTCGCGGCCGTCAAATCGCCGCGACGCAGACTCATCCACCCCAGATCGGAATAGATCTGCGCCCGCAATTCCGGCACCGAGCCGCGCACCCGATCGAGCTGCGCCAGCGCCTGCCGCAGCCAGTTCTGCGCCTCCTGCAAATTGCCGCGTTTATCCCAGACCTGGGCTAATTTCAGCATCGCCCAAGCGCGGTCTTCAGGGCTGGCCTCGCTCCACTCCTCCAGCGTCGCCTGATAGAACGCGATGGCCTCTTCATATTCGCCGATCAGCTGCTCGACTTCGCCCAGACCGATGGCCGCTTTCCAGCGCGTGGCTTCATACCCGCTCAGGTGCTGCGACAGCTGCAGGGCGCGGCTGAAATACTCGATCGCTTCGTGGTTGGCAAAGCGCGATCGAGCCCGTTCACCCGCCTGGACCGCATAGCGCATCGCCTTCTCGCGCACCCGCGCCCGATCGTAATGCAGCGCCAGCGCCTCGACCTGACTGCTCAGATCGTCGGCATACAACGCCTCGATGCTCTCCGCCACCGTGCGATGCAGTCCCGGCCGCTGGCTGTGCAGGATACTGTTATAGATCGTTTCCTGCGACAGAATGTGACTGAAGGCATAGGCCAGCTCGCCGGTTCCGCGCCGCTCTTCCAGCATGCCCATGTCGATCAGGCGCTCGACGACCGGTTGAACACCGGCTGAGCCGCGCAGCCGCCGCTCGACTTCCTCCAGCAGCCGCGCAGCAAATTGCAGACCCAGGACCGCGGCGCTGCGCAGGACTTGCTGCAGATCTTTGGGCAACCGATCGAAGCGCGTCATCATCAGGCCGCCCAGGCTGGTGGGGATATCGATCGTTTGCAGTTCCACAGCCGAGGCCACGCGCCACTGTCCATCGCCCGGCTTCAAAACTTCCTTCTCGATCAGCACCCGCACAAACTCTTCAATGTAAAACGGGTTGCCTTCGGAGCGAGCCAGTATCGTGTTGATGATTGACTCGGGGAGGTCACCCAGATTCACCAGATGCCCCAGCAGCGCGCGGCTGTGTTCAGCCGACAGGGGCTTCAACTCAATTTTCACGCCGGGCACAGCCGGGTCCAACTGCAGCGGTTTCTCCGGCTGCGGGCGCGTCATCACGCACAACAGGACCGGCGCCTCACGCACCAGATTGACCACCGCTTGCAGCATGTCGCGCGAAAGATCATCAGCCCAGTGAAAATCATCGATAATCAGGATCACCGGGCGGGTGCGAGCCTCAGTCATCAGCCACTCACGGAACGCCAGGGCCGTCAATTGTTTCACCCGTTCCGGTTCAAGGTTGCGAAAGGCAAATTGTTCGTCGGCGGTCAACGGCAAGTCCAGCAACTGCCGCAAGAACGGCCTCAGGGCCGGCGTGATATGTGTCTCCCAGGTATCGTGCGAAGCATACGTGCGCAGCGCATCCTGCAACAAAGATCGGAATGCCGCGTAACCCACGCCTTCGGTGTAGGGCAGGCCCTGCCCGCGCCAGATCGCCGCTTCACCGACGGGCGATGTCAACCACTCGCGCACCAGACGCGATTTGCCCATGCCGGCTTCGCCCTGCACGATCACAACCTGGCCGCGCCGATCGCGCACGAACCCGGCCAATACCGTGCGCAACTGATCCAGCTCGGCATCGTGGCCCAGGAAGATACTCGACACACCGGCAATGCCGCGCGTTGGCAACGGCTCCGAACGATCGCCAACCGCCTCATACACGACGATCGGTTGATCGAAGCCCTTAACCTGGACCGAACCGGCCGTCTGGAAATTAAAGAACGCCCGCGTTTGCTGGAACACGCGCGCGCTCACCAGGATGCCGGCCGGGCGGGCCGCCGACTGCAGGCGCGCCGCCAGGTTGACCGTCTCGCCTATGACCGTGTAGGCAGTTTGCTGCGCAGTGCCCAGCACACCGGCAACGGCCGGCCCGCTGTGAATGCCAATGCGAATCTGCAGCGGCGCGCCCAGCTGCGCCCGCGCCATGGGTTCAAACTCCATCGCCGCCTTCTGCATATCCAGCGCCGCCCGCACCGCCAGCTCAGCGTCGTCCTCATGCGCAATCGGCGCGCCGAAGACCGCCATCAGGCCGTCGCCGGTGAATTTATCCACCATCCCGCCGTAGCGGTGAATGCACTCCACCAGGCGGCTGAGCAGGGCGTTGATTAAATTGAAGATCGATTCAGCGTCGAGTGAAACGGAGAGGTGCGTGAAGTTGACGGCATCAGCGAACAACACGGTGATTTCACGGCGTTCGCCGCGCAGCCGATCGGGATCGTGCAGCACGCCGTCGGCGACCACGGCCGGCAGAAAGCGGCGCAGCCGATCGACCGCACTGCGCGTCTCGGCCAGTTCCTGGCGCAGCACGGCGACATCCAGCACCGCGCCGCATTGGGCGCAGTGCCTGGCCGCAACTTCGTTTACGAATCCACACTGAGGACAGTGCATGGCTAGTTCATCGTCCAATCGGGTGTCAACCGGCCAATCGTGTTGTGGAGTTTACCACTTTTCAGCAAAGCGGGACAGTGGCGCATTTCATGGATCGGGAGTATAACGGGCCTGCCGCTCATTATACTCCAACAGGATTCCGGCTATGCTGACTATCGAACCCGTTGATCTGACCGTCCGATCGCACGTCCGCCGCTTTGTCGATTTGCCGTACCGGCTGTATCGCGGCCACGCTCAATGGGTGCCGCCGCTGCGCACGGATATTGAACTGATGCTCAACAAAGTGAAGCATCCGTTTTATGAGCATTCAGATGCGGATTTCTTCATCGCCGTGCGCGACGGCCGCGACGTGGGCCGCATCGCCGCGCTGGAAAACCGGCCGTTCAATGCCTATCATCATACCCGTCAGGCGCAGTTCTATTTGTTCGAATGCGAAGATGATCTTGGAACAGCCACCGCATTATTTGAAGCGGCTTTCACCTGGGCGCGGGCGCGTGGTCTCGATACAATCGTCGGGCCTAAAGGCTTCGGCGCACTCGATGGCTACGGGCTGCTCGTCGAGGGATTTGAGCATCGTCAGATGATGACGATGATGAACTACAACTACCCGTATTATCCGCGCCTGGTCGAAGCGCTGGGCTTTCACAAAGACGTGGATTTCATCTCGTGCTATCTCAATTCCAGCGCCTATCACTTGCCCGATCGAGTTCGCAGCATTGCCGAGCGGGTGGAGCGGCGTGGCATCTTGAGCGTGAAGCGCTTCAAGAGCAAAGCCGAATTGAAGGAGTGGGCGCCGCGCATCGGCGAAGCGTACAACAACGCCTTCGTCAACAACTGGGAATACTATCCGCTGACGCCGCGCGAGATCAAATTCGTTCTCGACAATATCCTGGTCATCGCCGATCCGCGTTTGATCAAGATCATCACCAGCGGCGATCAGGTCGTGGGCTTCCTCTTCGGCTTCCACGATATATCCGCCGCTTTACAGCGGGCGCGCGGCCGATTATTTCCGTTTGGCTTCATCGGCCTGCTGCTGGAGTTGCGCCGCACGAAGTGGGTGGCGCTGAATGGCGCGGGGATTCTACCGGAATATCAGGGCCGAGGCGGCAACGCGCTGCTCTACAACGAAATGGATAAAACGATCCGCGAGTTCGGCTTTCACCACGCCGATCTGACGCAGGTCGCCAATACGGCCGTACAGATGCGCAACGATCTCGTCAACCTTGGCGGCCAGCTCTACAAGACCCATCGCGTCTACGAACGAGCAATATAGAAGCCACGACGGCGTGGAAGCCGTCGCAGGTAGTCCGTGCAGACGTGGACGATGAGCACTGGCACCTGGGCATAAGCGACTTCCCAGGAAGGTACTATCATGAATCGATTAGATAGAAAGGCGGTGATGGCCAGTATCTTGAGTGGTTTAGCCTTGGTTGCCTTCTTTCTAGT
>JAUQXD010001253.1 GCA_030834835.1 Thermoflexales bacterium
GGCTCGTTGGTGCGAGTACCGCCACCGCTCCGGCATCCGCCTGCCAGAGCAACGTCTCCGCCAGCGACTGCACTTTGGGATGCGTAAATAGACCCGTCAGGCATGTAAAATTCAGCACCACCGGCAGCGCGCCGCCACTGGCCTTCAGCGCCTCGCCATCCTTCACCGTAAACAAGTTATCCTTGCCCCACTGCGTCACGCTGCCATGCCCAAAGTAACTCACCAACGCGTTACCCTCATTCAGCGCCGCCACGATGGGCACATTAGCATCCACCTGATTGGGCAGCGGGTTCAACAGCTGCGTCTGATAGGTCGGCGCAAACTGATCTAGAAACGCCTGCGCCTGCACCTTGAAGGTATCTTCTTGACCGTCGGCCACAGCCAGCACCCGCTGCCGCCACGCGCCCGACGGCGGCGCTTGCAGATAGGCCAGCGTCTTCGACACAAACACCTTCACCTGATCGGCTGTGCGCGCCGGTACGCGGCCCACGGCCAGCACGGGCTTCAGATCATCGGCCAGCTGCGCAAAGCCCACATCGCTGCCCGTCTCGCCGCCGAACACCGTCGTCACCAGCAGCGTCGGCAACCGGTTCGCCTCGGGCGGCGCGGTATAGCCCAGCGGATCGTAACTGGCGTCGCCCACCAGCAGCACATATTTCGGCCGGGCCGCCTGCAAAAATGTCTTAATCGCCGCCGGATCAACCCGTCCGTCGCCAAACTGATCGTACACCGCCGCAGCCGGCACAGTCGCCACCGTCAATCCGTGCGCGGCATGGTAATCCAGCAGCGGCTGCAACGGTTCGACCAGATCACTCGGGCCGATGGCAACATACTCCGCTTTGATCGCAGTCAAATCGGGCGTCAGCGTGGCGGCTGTCACGCGGCCCGATTGGTATCCACGTGCCCCCACGGCCCAGTAACGATGCCCTTTCTCGCCCGCGAAGGACGCCGACGGATCGATCGAGACGCGCGTGATCCGATCGGGTCGCGTCACATCGTACACATCGATCGAGCCGCTAAATCCGATCAATTGGTGCCGCCCGCCGGGGCTATCGAACATCAATCGATCGTTCTGCGCGACGAAGCGGCGCGGAAACGCCAACTCGACCCAATCGACGTAGACCGTATCGGCCAGCACGCCGGTATCGCCCGGCAGACTGACGCGGACGCTATTGTCGCCCTCGATCAGCACACCCGCAGGCAGCGCAAATTCCAGCGTGCGACGCACACTGCCGTCCCAGGTCGCCTCGCCCGCGTCGTGCCCGTTGACGCTGACCCGCACGCGATGATCGATCTCGCTCGACCCTTCGGTAGACGACCACGTCTCAAGCCGCAGCGTCGCCGGGCCGGCGGCGTTCGACGAGAGCGTCAGCGTATAAGTGCGCGTCGCGGGCGCAGTGATGCGCTCCCAAAACCAGGTGTCGCCCTCGGCTTGCGGGGCGTAAATCTTGTTTTGCCCGGCGCGCACGATCGCAGTGTACGCCTCGACCGATACATCGCCCGTGACAACCGCGCGTTCCGGCAGTGCCGGCGATGGTCCACGCCTTAGAAAATAGACACTGCCTGTCATGTAGTGGGTGGGTGTGATCGCCGCGTAGAAGCGCACGGCCTCGCCCGACACCCAGACGGGTTGAGGTTGATCGCGGAGGACGACCTGCACTTGATCGAGCGGCACGTCCCCCCACCCGATCGCGCGGAGATCATTGTGCGTGATCGCAACCGGACCAATGTCGTCTACAGTGAGTTTGCCCACCGCCGCGAACGCACCATTGGGCACACTCACGGGAACGCCGCCAGGCGTAGGCGAGGCATTGCGTGGCAAAACGCTGATTGCCGCCACTGCGGCGGCAATCAACAACAAGGCCAATCCGCCCAGCCAGCGGGCGCGCACCGACCACGATCTAAGCATGATGAGACATCACGATTTGCCCGTCTGCCGAAGGATGGCGTACACGCCGCCCAACAGCAGCACGCCCGCTGCGCCGAGCAAGGCCACGACCGAGAGGT
>JAUQXD010001254.1 GCA_030834835.1 Thermoflexales bacterium
GCCTTGCGATCTTCCGTCACCAGCGCCACCCGATGGCGAATCGCGTCTTGCGGCGAGCGCACCGTCAACGACTCGCCCGCCAGCGTTATCGTGCCCTGATGCGGGTCGGCGCCAAAGATCGCGCGGGCCAATTCGGTTCGCCCCGCGCCGCGCATGCCCGCAATCCCGACGATTTCACCCGCGCGAACTTGAAACGAAATATCGTGCAACACGCCAGGCCGAGTGATATTGTTGACTTCCATCAACACATCGCCGGCGGTAGTGGTGCGTTTAGGGTACACGTCTTGCAGATCGCGCCCGATCATCAGGCGTACCAGTTCCGGCATCGTCACGTCGGCGACGTCGCGTGTTTCGACCAGGCGGCCGTCTTTAAGTACCGTCACCCGATCGGCGATGTCAAATATCTCAACCAGACGGTGTGAAATGTAGATGATGGCGATGCCTTCCGCCTTGAGCGCGCGAATGATCTGGTACAGCTTCTCCAGGTCTTTGTCCCCGAGCACGGCCGACGGCTCATCCATAATCAGCAGGCGCGTCTCACGCGCCAGGGCCTTGGCGATTTCGACGAGCTGCTGCTCGGCCACGGTCAACTTTGAGGCGGGAACATCCATCGGGAGTTTGATGCCCAGGCGGTTTAAGATCTCTTCGGCGCGAGTTTTGGCGAGACCCCAATCGACCAGCGGCCCCCGGTGCGGCAAGTGACCCAGAAAAATGTTCTCCGGCACAGTCAGATCAGGCCCCAGGTTAAATTCCTGATAGATCGTCGAGATGCCCAACTGCTGCGCGTGGTGGGGCGTCTTAATCTCGATCGGCTTGCCCTGATACAGAATCTCGCCGCGGTCTTTAGGATAAGCGCCGGACAGAATTTTGATCAGGGTTGATTTGCCCGCGCCGTTCTCGCCCAGCAGTGCGTGAACTTCGCCCTCGCGAATGTCGAGGTCAACCGACTCTAGCGCCTGAACGCCGGGAAATGCTTTGCTAAGCCCTTTGATCTCAAGCAGGACTTTGTCATTGGAATCAGTCATCTGTGTGACTCCTGTCTCAGATCGTTACTACTCAGCCCGCGTCATTGCGAGCGTTTTTGCGAAGCAATCTCAGGGCCAATCGGACGGAGATTGCTTCGTTCCTCGCAATGACGGCTGAGAAATTACCTCAGCCCGCGCTACTTGCCACGGCGCGAGAGTTGATCGATCGATACCGCCAGGATGACGAGCACACCCGTGATCAACACTTGATAGATCGAGGGCACGCCCATGAGCTGCAGACCGTTGCGGAAAACGCCCACGGTTACCGCGCCAATGAGCGTGCCGAGAATGTTACCCCGGCCGCCGAACAGGCTGGTGCCGCCGAGCACGAC
>JAUQXD010001255.1 GCA_030834835.1 Thermoflexales bacterium
GCATTGCGCAACACGCTGTTGGCCGTGCAAAGCCGCGTCGCCGAGCTGGCGTCGTCGAAGCAGGAAGAGATCGATGCGCGGCAGCAGCGCCGCAAATCGCTTAAGACTTTGCAGCGGAAGATGGCGCGCTTTGGCACGTTGACGCTCGACGAAGAACAAGAGCGCGAGGCGCTGGAGATCGAAGAACTCTCGCAACAGTTGTCGCTACTCGACAGCGAGACGCGGCGCGCGACTCGGGAAGCCGATCGAGCCGAGACAACGAGTCTGGCGTTAGCTGAGATTTTGGTTAAGGCCGAAGCTGCCCTCAGTCACGATCTCAAGTTGGAGCGGCTGATCGATGAGGTGAAAGCCATCCGCAAGAATGAGCCGGCCGCCAACATCTTGATCTACACCGAGTATGTGGACAGCCTGCGTGAAATCGAGAAGAGACTGAAAGACGAGAAACTTGGGCCAACGCTGACGATTCATGGCGGAGCACGCGAGAATGACGATCAGTCTGAAAAGATCGATCGACGGGCCGTGACCGATCGGTTTCGCCGGCAGAACAATCTCATCCTGATCAGCACCGATGCAGCGGCCGAGGGCCTGAATCTGCACGAGCGCTGCCATCATCTGATCCATCTGGAATTGCCGTGGAATCCCAACCGGCTGGAGCAACGCAACGGCCGCATCGATCGCTACGGGCAATGGGACACGCCCGTGATTCGCTACCTGTATCTGTGCGGCACGTTCGAGGAGCGCATCCTGGCGCGGTTGCTGGCGAAGTATGAGCGGCAGCGGGCGCGGCTGAAGTTCGTACCGAATACACTGGGCATCGATGTGAGCGACCTGCCCGAAGAAGGGCTGTTTGCCGCGCTGGCGGAAGGTGAGAGTACGCTGGGTCAGCCGTGCCGCCGGTTCAATTTCACGGAGGGCGTGGCGGATGTTGAGGATGCCGATGTGAAGGCGTTGCTGCAGGAAGTGGACAGCGCGCTGAACCACTTCGAGAACGTTGCGAAGACGTATAAGTGGCTGGGCGATGAAGGCGCGGCCGCCGACGAGATTTCGCAACGGCAGGCCAAACGCGCGTTGGAGATCGGGCAGAAGGTGGGTGAGGTTGATCTGGTGGCGTTTGTCGAAGGCGCAGTGCTGGCCGAAGGCGGGCGCGTGGCACGCAACGAGCACTGGCAGGACATTTATCCGCCGTCGAGTTGGGCGCATGGTCTGGATGACTTGCCGGGTTGGAATGGCACGCGCCTACGCCTGACCACAGACTTGAATCGCCTGACGGATGACGCCGATCAACCGGTGGGTTATCTGGGGCGGGCGCATCCACTGGTGCGACGTTCCATCGAGCAAGTGCGGCATCTGTCGCTGGGGCAGCGCGATGGGTATGATGTGCGTGTGTCAGCTGCGAAGTCGCCCGACGGCAACCCCGCCCTGTTGTTCACCTTCCTGGGCCGCGTGCAGAGCCAGGCCGGACGCGAGTTGGAGCGGGTGCTGGCGGTGTGCGTGACACAGGATTTGCAGGCTGAAGTGATGATCGACGGAACGAGTTGGCTGCCAAAGCCGCAGGAAGGCGTTGCGACGAAGAGCCTGTGGGAGCGTGAATTCAAGAGTTGGGGAGAACAGGCGCAGGCCGTGGCAGAGGCTGCGGCACAAAAAGCGTTTGATGAGATTGCGGCTGATTTCATGGCGAAACATCAACAGCAGATTGAGCAGGAACGCCGCGAGTTGGATGAGTGGCTGGCGCAACGGGTAGACGAGT
>JAUQXD010000128.1 GCA_030834835.1 Thermoflexales bacterium
GCCGCGCCGCGCTGCAGCAGGCAGTCGGTGAAGCCGCCCGTGGAGGCGCCCACATCCGCGCAGACCGCGTGCTCGATCGGGATGGGAAACCGATCGAGGGCGGCGGCGAGTTTCAGGCCGCCCCGGCTGACGTAGGGCAGCTGTTCATTGATGCGCACAATGACATCGGATTTGACCTGCGCGCCGGGTTTATCGGCCACCTGATCGTTGACCAGCACTTCACCGGCCATGATCAGGCGCTGGCCCTTCTCGCGGCTGTCGACGAGGCCACGCTCGACGAGGAGTTGATCGAGTCGAATCTTGGGCATGCGCTGATTATACTACGGTGATGGGTGGGGGAGCGCATTTGACACCCTCTTTGCGCGCATGATATAGTCAAGGCCATGTCAGCGTCCTCAAACCCGCCCGATCAATCTCAAACGCCCGACGCGCCAACCGAAATTCAACCGTCGAAGGCGGACGGTATCACGCTCTCGCGACGACAGTTGCGCGGACTGATCGTTCTCATCCTCTTCAACGTGACCTTGCTGATCGGATTGGCGGCGCTGGCGCTGCGCGAACCGATGGTGCAGCTGGTGCAGGTGCCGGTGCTGGTCACGTCGTCGTCGCCGCTGGCGACGCGTACGCTGTTGCCGACATCCACCCCGCTGCCAACACCTACGCCGACGGCGACGCCCATCAGCCCGTTTGGCGGCGGCGGCGCGATTGCGTTTACGCTGCGCCGCAACGGCAACAGCGACATCTACGCCGTTAACGCGGACGATCGACAATTGATCCGGCTGGTCAGCCATCCTGCCGATGATCGCGATCCGGCGATTTCGCCCGACGGGCAAGAGTTGGCGTTTGCCTCACACCGCGACGGGAACTGGGACGTTTACCGGCTGGATTTCATCAGCGGGGTTGCGACCCGGCTGACGATCAGCGCCACGTACGATGGCGCGCCCGCCTGGTCGCCGGACGGCCGCTATCTGGTGTTTGAATCGTATCGAGATGGCAACCTCGATCTGTATCGCATGGATCGCGACGGGCGCAACATCAAACGCCTGACCCAGAATCCCGCGCCAGACACCAGCCCGGCCTGGTCGCCGGATGGCAAATCGATCGCGTTTGCGTCGTATCGCAATGGCAACAAAGACATCTATCTGCTGCCGCTGGATTTGCCCGATCCCGAAGACGATCTGGCGAATCTGACCAACACACCCGATCGTGACGAGGATCATCCCGCGTGGTCGCCCGACGGGACGCAGCTGGCCTATACCTCCGGCCGTCCTGGCGATCAACTGATCTACGTGAATACGTTCGATCTCAAGTTCAAGAGTCTGCAAGAGGCAGATGTCGGCCTGTTCGGGCAGGGCAGCGAACCGGCGTGGTCGCCGGACAGCAAAGCCATCATCTTTACCTATCACCGGGCCGATCGGGACGTGTTGATCGGCGCGAATCTGGGCGGCTGGGGTCTGGCGCAGGAAGCATTTGGCGGCCGCGAATTTATCGGGCATCCGGCCTGGGGGCCGCAGGTCATCCCGACCGAAGCGATCAGCCGCAGCGTGGCCGAAGCGCCGTTGAAAGCGCCGCCGCTCTACACCGAGGTGGTCAGTCCCACGGCCAAAGGCCAGCCGCCGTATGTGTTTGTGCAGCTGGAAAACGTCGAGCCGCGGGGTCAGATGCTGAGCGATGCGGTGGATGATTCGTTTCGCGCGCTGCGGGCGCGGGTGTTGATCGAGACTGGCTATGATTATCTCGATCTCGTCGGCAACACCTTCCGCCCGATGAATCACATTCCCCGCGACGGGCAGAGCCGCCGGTCGTATCACGTGGCCGGTCGGGCCGTGGACATCAATCAGGGACCGTTCCAGCAGGATGGCAATCGCACCGTGATCGTGCGCGAGGACATCGGCAACGTCACTTACTGGCGAGTGTACATCAAAGCGAAAGAGCAGGACGGCACACTGGGCGAACCGCTGCGCGAAGCGCCGTGGAATCTGGCGACGGGCACCGACAACGGCGGCGCGCCGATGACGATCATCCCGCCCGGCTATTACGTGGACTTCACCACCATCGCCAACGACTATGGCTGGCAGCGGGTGCGCGCGATCTGGCGCTGGCGTAGTTATTATCCCGATGTAGAATGGTGGCACTTTCAGAAGACCGATGGCCTGCCGTGGTGGGACGCCATGGAGCAAGTGTACAAAGAGGCTGACATCATCGCCTCGTATGGACCATATCCCGGCGGGGACTTTTGATACTGAACAACCAACCCAAACAAGGAGAATTACCATGAAGAAGTTACCCGTATTGCTCATCTTGATTGCCGTCACCGCGCTGCTGGCAGCGGCCTGCGGCGGCGGCCCGGCGCCCGCGCCCAGCGGCGGCGGACAGGCGGCACCGAGCGGGACTCAACCCACGACCGCGCCCGACAAACCACAGTCGCCCAATCAACCGGCCGCGCAACCCACCACTAAGCCCGCGGACAATCAGCCTTCTTCGGGCAGTCAGGCTACCGATCTGCTGGAATTGCCCGATGTAACCGAAGGTCTCAACGCGCTCAACTCATACGAGTCCACATTTACCATGTCCTTCAAGGGGACCGAGAACGGCCAACCCAAAGAATGGACGTGGGCTATGACCGAGCAGTTCGTCAAGAATCCGCGGGCCAAACGCAGCACCATGCTGGGCCTGGGCGCAGGTACAGATGCGACCGGTCAGGATACGTCCATCGAGACGATCGAAGTGGGCGGCAAGACTTATTCGCGCTTTGGCACCATGTGCACCTCGTCGGCGTCCAGTGAAGCGCCTACGGCCAATAGCAGCTTCACGCCGTCCAGCGTCATTGGCGACATCAAGACCGCGCAGCTGCTGGGCACGGACAACATCAACGGCGTGTCCGCGCAGCACTACGCCGTCGACATCAAAGGCTTGACGGCCCTGGGTGCGTATACCAACGGCAAGAGCGAGGTCTGGATCGCGCAGCCCGGCAACTTCGTGGTGAAGTACAGTTTTGAGGCGACCGGCAAGGACACATTCTTCGGCAGTGGCTCCGATGCTGAAGGCACCATGCAGTGGGTGTACGAATTGAAGAGCGCCAACCAGCCGATCGTGATCGAACCGCCCAAAGATTGCGGCGGCGCGCCCGAGGACATCCCGATGATGGCCGACGCGACCGATCAGTCGGCGTTTGGCACCATGACCACCTACAGCAGCGCGTCGGCGTTTGACGATGTGGTGGCCTTCTACAAGAAGGAAATGATCGCCAACGGCTGGGCGGAGAAAGAAGGCGGCATGGCCATGGACGGCTTTGCGCAGTTGAGTTTCACGAAAGACAAGCGCACGGCGTCCGTCATGATCACGGCTGACAAGGACAAGAGCATCACCAGCGTGATGATTTCGATCGACGAAAAGTAATCAGCGTGGAAAAGAAAACCCCGGCCTAAACCGGGGGTTTCTATTTTCGCCGCGATGCAGTCTCGCGCCGCGAAGCTGATTCGCGCCGCAACGCAACACTGCGCCGCCACTGCCACACCCCCAACATGCTCAAACTCAGACCGCCGAGTACGGTCGCGATCAGCCCCCAGCCGATTGAAACAGGATACAGCCGCTCGATCTCTGACAGCACTTTGATGAAATGCAGCGGCGCGATCAAGGCAATCGATAGCCCGAAAACAATCCAGAGGGCCGCCACCAACCGATCGGGCGTGCGCGACCCGAAAAGACCCACCCCCACTGTGATCACGAGTGATCCGATCGTGATCCAAAACGTCGGCACGAATTCGGACGCTTGATACGCCGTTAGCAACTCAGGGTATTTGGGCAGGGGCGTAAACACCAGCAATAGCGCCAGCCCCAACAGCGCTAATTTGATTAGCCACGATCGGCTGCGTCCAGCCAACATCCCCAGGCCAATCGGTGCGAGCCAGATCGAGATGAAGAACAACTCGCGGATCAGGCCGCTGTTGCCAGTCTTGACCATCGGCAGGAACTTGACCCAGTCCGACAGATCGTCCGCCGACAGATTCAGTCCGGCAGCGGGATGCGCCGCCCACGGTCCAAAGTAGCCGGCGACGATCACGAGCAACAAGACACAGGCGACTTTAGCCATCGATCAGCCCGCGAATTTGTCGATCTTCTGAGCCTTGCTGCTGGAAGAAGTTGGTCATGAACGTACTGCGACGCTGGCGCAGCGCCAGAGGGGCCACAATGCGCAAGTCTTTAGCGGTAACGGTCAGGCGCGCATCGGCGGCAGCATGGGCGCGCGCGGCTTCAAATAGCGTCATCTCCGTGCGATGCGAGTCGATCTTCAGGCGCTTGATCCAGCCGAGTCCCAGTTTCTCCACCGGGCGCGTCAACTTCACGCGCGGCAGGCGCTCACGCGCTTCCGCGATCTCTTGCGCGGCCGCCTGCGTTTCCGCCCACCAGTCCGTCGCCAGCGCATGCGGATTCAGTCGATACGCTTGCGCGCGGCGATACACTTCCAGCCGATCGGCTTCCCGGGTCAAACCGTGGACGATCACCCGCAGCCCGAATCGATCGTGCAGCTGCGGGCGCAGCGCGCCCTCTTCGGGATTCATCGAACCGATCAGCGCCAGGCGCGATCGGTAGGTGGCGGCCAGCGCGCCCCGGCGCACGGTGAATTGGCCCTGCGCGGCTGCGTCCAGAATCGCGTCGGTGATGATCTGATCGAGCAGATTTACTTCATCCAGGTACAGCACGTTTTGATCGGCTTGCGATAACAGGCCGCGCTCCAGCTGCACGCGGTTTTGCTCCAGCGCCACACGTTCGCTGAGACCGCCGATCACATCGTCGAGGCGCGCATTCAGCGGCAGTTCCACCAGTCGCATGCGATCGGGCGCGGTAAGCGGCTCGCCGTGTCCCAACTTCTCGGCGCAGGCCGCGCAGATCGCGTCGATGCCCTGGGCCCACACCGCTTCAGGCTCGCAGCCGTATTCGCACGTGCTGCGCTGCACCTGCGGCAGC
>JAUQXD010001256.1 GCA_030834835.1 Thermoflexales bacterium
ACGCCGGCCGAAATTCAACAGGCCATCGCCGAGTTGCGGGCGGGCACGTTTATCAGGGCATAATTGGTGACTGGTGATCAGCAATCGGAGGGAATCGTGCTCACGCCGCGACCGGCAGCGACAGGATCGAGAGAGGTGTGCGCCCATAATTGTGGCCGAATACGATCGGGTTGTCGTTGAGGGCCTTTACGATGCGCTCGGCGGCGTGACCATCGCCAAAGACCGGGGGATGGTTGGCCGGCGGCTGGAAATCGCGCACTGTCTCGATAATCTGGTGGGGCTGCGTACCTACCAACCGATTCCAACCGACCTCGACCGTTTCGGGCGATTCCGTCGAATCGCGCACGGTGATACACGGAATCGACAGGAAGTAGGCCTCGCGCTGAAGTTCATCCAGGTCGGTGATGACGGCTCGCGACTCGCTGATCAACTGCAATCGATCGAGATAGCCCACCGACTCGATCGGCAGGATGTGAGGCGTCAGAGTCATGCCCAGGTGTCCGAGCGCCTGCCGCAAATGCGGCGTGCATGGTAACACGATCGGTTCGCGAATGGCGTTGAAGGCGCTGATCAAGCCGCGCAGCCGTACCGGGTTGTCGACTGAGTCGGCGCGGCCAATCATCGCCAGCAGGTAGACACCCGAAGGCAAGCCGATACGTTCCAAAACCGTGGAGTGCAAACGCGCCAATGACAGATAACGCTGCGCCGCATCCAGCAGCACATCACCGCTGACCACCACACCGTCACACACCCCTTCGGCCACCAACCGCTGTTGCGCGGCCTGTGAACTGCAAAACACATAGTCGGCTAATCGATCCGCGACCAGCCAGTTGACCTCTTCCGGGCCGCGCTTGCGGTACGCCCGTCGGCCCCCGTCGATGTGCGCCAGTGGTAGCTGCAACCGCGTTGCCGCCAGTGCTCCGCCCAGTGCGGGCGCACTGCCCCCGCGCACGATCACCAGATCGGGCTGACGCTCGATCAGGGTACGTTCCAGTCGCGACAGCAGGTTTGAAAATGAGCGATCCCATTCATCCAGATTAATATCAAGATTCACATCGGGCTGGGGCACACCTAAATGCTCCACATAGCCGCGTGCCATGTGAAAGTCAGAATACCGCCCTGGATAAATCAGAGTCTCAGTGTGTTGTGGACGCAGCAGCTGACTGACAGGCAGAGCTTGCACAAAGTCCATATGCCCACCGAGAATAGACGCAATTTTCATGCTTGAATATTATGAGACAGAAGTTTGTGCGGTGTTGGTAGCCAGCGCGTGTGTGTAGTCCGTCCGGTATGGATTCAGTCAAAACACTACATCCCCGCTTGACTGGTCGGTAGGCAGTGGTTAGAACCCGTTAGATCAGTTAGAGTTTTTGACACTCTGCGGCCTGGCGACAACGTATTACCGCACGCGACGCATTACCCTGCCGCCCACTGCGTGATGTCCGTGTCACAGCCCGTGTGGCAGTGCGTCAGAACCAGTATTTGCCGGTTGCCTGGCGCCAGCCATCGATTGCAGCCCGGGGCCGGCGAACTGCCAACCGCCAGGCACTGACTCCAAAAGAAATCGTCGCGTGACCCTTGTGGTGACTTGACTCTTTGATTTCTCTCCGGCCGTGCCTACGTCGTCAAGAAATCTAACCTCTCTAACATGGTATTGACATAGCACGGGCTTGACAGAAGACCACAGATGCCTTTTGACCAAATCCATACCCGCTCCCTCCAATTACGCCGTCAGACTCCAACAGCACGCAAACCACGCAATATCATAATCTTGTTGCGAACACTGGCTATACATCCTAAACTGACGAGGTATCACGTGGTCACTCCCGAGGAAACCATCCGCACTCACATCGCCCAGAATATTTTGTTCAGCAAAACGTATGCGCACGCTGACGACGCGTCCTTTCTTGAGGAAGGCATCATCGATTCGATGAATGTCATGGAACTGATTCTCTTTGTCGAGGAAAAATTCGGGGTGGAAGTGGCCGACGACGAGATCGTCCCCGACAATTTCGATTCGGTGGCGCGCATCGCGGCCTTTGTGCGGCGGAAAAGCGCCGTAGCCGCTAAACCCACGGAGCACAACCATGAACATCGCGGATTATTTGCTGGAAGCGGGCGAAGACAACCGACCGGCGTTGATCGTCAACAGGGTCACCTTCACTTATCGACAGGTGCGTGAGGCCAGCGCGCGGGTAGCGGCCGAGTTGATTGCAGCGGGGGTGCAGCCTACCGATCGGGTGGGGATCTTTGGCAACAACTCCCTGTTCTGGCTGGCTTCATATCTGGCGACGTTGAAGCTCGGCGCGATTGCCGTGCCCTTTGCCACGGTCCTCACCGCCGAAGCGATCGGTGACATGCAAGCCTTCATGCGCTGCAAAGTCATGTGCGCTGAACAACGCGTGTATCGCCGCTTTGCCGGGGCTTTCGCCGAAACGCAGCCGGTGATTTTTGACGACGTGCTGGCCGGGCCGGGCGCGCAAGTATGGCCCGCCGGCGACGCGACCGATCTGCAGGCCGACGCCGCGTTGATGTTAACGTCCGGCACCACTGCGCGGCCGCGCGCGGTGCGCATCACGCATCGCAATATCCAGGCCAACACTGACTCGATCATCGAGTATCTGGCGCTGAACGAAGACGAACGCATGGGCGTGATTCTGCCGTTTTACTATTGCTTCGGCACCTCGCTGCTGCACACGCATTTACGCGCGGGCGGCACGCTGGTCGTGTCGAATCAATTTGTGTATCCCGAAACTACGCTCGATTTGATGGAAGCCACGGCCTGTACCGGCTTCGCGGGCGTGCCGTCGACGTATCAAACACTGCTGCGCAATTCCACGTTTCCCCGGCGCGAGTTGAAGTCGCTGCGCAAAGTACAGCAGGCCGGCGGCAAATTGCAGACCGTGCTGATTCAAGAACTGATCGCAGCGGTGAAGCACGGCGAAGTGTACGTGATGTACGGTCAGACCGAGGCCACCGCCCGCTTATCCTATCTGCCACCGCAATTGCTGAGCAGCAAGCTCGGCTCGATCGGGCGCGGCATCCCGCAGGTCACGCTGCGCGTAATAGGCGAAGATGGCAACCCGGTGAAACCGGGCGATGTCGGCGAAATTTACGCGCAGGGCGACAACATCAGCCCCGGCTATCTGGACGAACCGGAAGTGAACGCGCAGAAATTCGTGGACGGTGTGTTGCATACCGGCGATCTGGCGACCGTGGACGACGATGGCTTTATCTTTGTCGTCGATCGTAAAGCGGACTTCATCAAGTCCTACGGCTATCGGGTCAGCAGCCAGCAGGTTGAAGGGTGTATCGTCGAGATGCCCGATGTGGTGGCCGCCGCCGTCATCGGCGAGCCTGATCTGGTGCGCGGCGAAGCGATTGCGGCGTTTGTGGTGCTGCGCGCGGACGCCACCACCACCCCGTACGACATCATCGCGCACTGCGCGGAGCGGCTGCCGAATTACATGACGCCGCGCGATGTCACCGTAATCGATCGCCTGCCCATCAATGCGCATGGCAAGGTGGTCAAAAACGAACTGCGCAAGCTCATCGCAGAACCTGCGTGATCGATGATGACCGCCGAACGAATGAGGGCATGCAGCTCCGCGCGCCTGGCCGTTTGAGAAAACTATGTGTGGGATTGTTGGCGCCGTCAATTTAGCCGAACTCAAACCGATTACTGAACAAACACTGCGTGATATGCTGGCGATGATCCGCCATCGCGGGCCGGATGAATTCGGTCTGTATCGCGATGCGTGGGCGGGACTGGGCAGCGCGCGCCTCAGCATCATCGATCTGAGCGGCGGCCAGCAACCGATCGGCAACGAAGATGGCTCGCTGTGGATCGTGTTCAACGGCGAAATCTTCAACTACGTGGAACTGCGCCCCGATCTGGAAAAACGCGGCCACCGCTTCACCACGCACTGCGACACCGAAGTCATTCTGCATCTCTACGAAGACTTCGGGCCTGATTGCCTGAATTACCTCAACGGCCAATTCGCCATCGCGATCTGGGACGCGCGCAAACGCGAACTGTTTCTGGCGCGCGACCGCATGGGTGTCCGACCGATCTTCTACACCCGACAGGCCGATCAGCTAATCGTTGGCTCCGAGATCAAAGTGCTGTTCGCGCATCCGGCTGTGAAACC
>JAUQXD010001257.1 GCA_030834835.1 Thermoflexales bacterium
ACACCAGTCGTTGAATTTCCGCTTTAGCGCCGACGTCAATGCCCCGGGTAGGCTCATCCAGAATCAAGACCTGCGGGCTGGTCGCGAGCCAGCGGGCCAGGATGACCTTTTGTTGGTTGCCGCCACTTAGATTCTTAACTAACTGATCAGGCGAGGGTGTGACGATGCCCAACAGATCGATATACTTCTGGGCAATCTCATATTGCTTCTGCGCGCCCAGGAACTTGAACCAACCATAGCGCGCCTGCAAAGCCAGGATGATGTTCTCGCGAATGGTCAAGTCGCCCACGACGCCTTCGGCCTTGCGGTCTTCGGGACACAGGGCAATGCCGCGCTTGAGAGAATCCAACGGCGAGAAATGATGAACCTTCTCGCCCTTGATCGAGAGTGAGCCGGTGTCGGGCGCATCGACGCCAAAGATCAGGTTGGCCATCTCAGTCCGACCGGAACCTAACAGGCCGGCGACCCCCATCACCTCACCGATGTTTAGCTCCAGATCGACTGGTTCAAGCGAACCGGCGCGGCCCAGACCTTTGGCCTCGACCAGTCGCTCTTTATCTTTCTGTTGCTCGCCCTTGAATTTGTCCTTTGACATCGCGTCCAGTTCGGTCAGGCTGCGGCCCAGCATCCTGGCGACGAGCTCGATGCGCGGCAGCGACGCCGCATCAAACGTGCCGACCAGGTTGCCGTTGCGGAGCACCGTAATCCGATCGGCGATCTGGTAGACCTGATCTAGGAAATGCGTGATGAAGACAATGCCCAGGCCCTCGCTCTTCAGTTTGCGCATCACGTCAAAGAGCAGCTCGGTCTCATGAATGTCCAGGCTGGATGTCGGCTCATCCAGGATCAAGACTTTCGCGGATGAAATTTCCAACGCCCGCGTAATCGCCACCATCTGCTGGATCGCGACCGAATAATTGCCCAGTGGTTGGGTTACATCGACGTCAATGCCCAGCCGCTTGATGGCCTGTCGGGCCAGGTCATTCATCTTTTTCCAGTGGATGCTGCCCAGGCGCCGGGGTTCATGACCCAGCAAAATGTTTTCGGCGACGGAGATATTCGTGCAGAGGTTAATCTCTTGATAAACGGTGCTGATGCCCAGTTCCTGCGAATGCTGCGGGGAGCGCACCTGAACGGGTTTGCCATCCAGTTCAATCGTGCCTTTCTCAGGATGCTCCACGCCGGTCAGGATTTTGATCAGCGTGGATTTGCCGGCCCCGTTCTCGCCCATCAAAGCGTGAATCTCGCCCTTTCTCAGGGAAAAATCGACGCCCTCCAGCGCGACGACGCCGGGAAATGACTTGGCAATGCCTGTCATACTGACAATATTCTGGGGATCTGCCATGAATAACCTGCCTTCTATCTTCGTCGCAGCCGCCGGTTGATTCGGCCGGTGTCTACGCCAGAAGTGAACCTCAACATGGTTCCACTCCCCAGGGCGGGGAAACTACAAAAGAAGAGAATAAGTGCCTGTGTAACTGAAGATTCGACAGCAATCATTATAGCCTGATCGAGCAGATTTGGAGAAACGAAGCGGCGTTAAGCTCAACGCCGCTTCGTTTTCTGTCGTTCAATCTTGCGCGCTAGTGGGACTGCTCAGCGCGACCGGGAATGAGTTTAGTACTTGCGAGTCGGCAGCAACTCGGCGGCCTTGTCGGGATAGTAGACCGTTTCGTTGGTCAGCACTTCCCGATCGATCGTCTGGCCGTTCATGAGCTT
>JAUQXD010000129.1 GCA_030834835.1 Thermoflexales bacterium
TGTCCGCCATCGCGGTCCGTTCGCGGTGGTCACCTAGCCCGGACGCTCAAACGTCGCGGTTTTTGTGGTAATTGTATTATGGCACAACCCGGGGCAAACGAGGGTCCACCGGGATAAGCGCGCAGTGTTTGTCAGTGTACGACATTTGGCGCGGCTTGTCTATTGTGGAAAATACTTATTTTTGTCACATCTTTGAAAAAGCAGGACGTTCGTCATCTAAATGACCTGACGATTATCGGCCTCGCGTCGGATTGGGTTGGACCTTTTCCCTCCACCCTTGGCGACAACTCAAAACAGCGCCAGTCATCTCATACCCGGCACCATCACGTCCTGCATTCTACTCAAGAAGTCAACGACAAAGTATTGCAGTTTGCTTGCAGATCAATTGCCACGCTTGCGAGCCGGGCGCGGTCAACCGCGTTGTGCGCCCGTGTGTCTGCCGTAGCGCAGTCCGTCGTTCTGCATTTTTCCGGTCGGTAGTTGCCGGCCCTCATCCCCTCGGCTAAGCGCAGAGTTCATTACCGCGCAGACCGCTGTTTTTCCTCCCGTTGACTCACAGGATCACAGATCCTGTTGCGTCTCAGCCTGAAGATTGCTTCGGGCTCATCGCTGTGGACCGGCTCTGACCGATGCCACTCTACAGGAGGCCAACCCACACCCGGAGGACAACACTGACGACGGAGGATGCTCAACGACGGCGCATTCAGTGCGCCCATTTTCAACCGCCCGCGGGCAGCGGTGAAGATTGAAACAGCGTGTCCCGCAATCCCATTTCAAGTCCACACGGAGGAACACACCATGTCTACCGAGGAGTTTGATTTCGAAACGGCCAAAACGGTCACCGGTTTCACGCTGCCGCAGGTCATCGCGGAACTGCAGAAGCCGCTGCCCGCTGCGGCCTACAAGCCGGTGCCGGGCGCGAGCGATCTGACCGACATCGACCCGGCCTATCTGACCGAGGTCGCCACGCAGGTCTTTGGCCCGGTCGGTTTCGGCTGGTGGTTTGACTATCAGCCAGCCGACCTGAGCGTGACCGTCGAAGCCCGCACCGCCAAATCGGGCCGTGAGTATACGGTCTATACCGCCTCGCTGCACAAGTTGATCGTGCGCTACCGCCTGCTGGATGCGGGCGGTCACACGCTGATCAGCGAACCGATCACGGCCACGGGCGGCAACGACAACGAGGTCGAGTCGTACGCGGTGCGCGGCGCGCTGACCAATGCGCTGGGCGCGGCCTTCGCCAAGTTGACGTGGCAGTTGCCGGTCTACAAAGGCCAGCTGTCGCATCGCAACGCGGCGACGTTCGGTGAGAACGGCAAGAAGCCGGCAACGGCTAAATCTGTCGCAGCGCCGACGAAATCCACCGTGCCTGAATCGACGCCGCCTGCGGCCAGCAATGGCAACGGCCATGATGCTGATCTCGAGGCGCTGCTCAACTACGTCATCCCGCCCGCGATCCAGAGCAAACACGCGGGCAAGAAGTTGGGCGAAGTCTCCGCGCAGGTCGTCGAGTGGTACGCGACGAAGATGGCGGTCACGACACCGGAATCCCAGGTGTTGAAGGACAAGGCTGCCGCTTTGCTCGCACGGCAACTTCAGCCGGCGTAAGCCTGCCTCTTTCGGTGAGTGAGATCAATCGACCTCACTCACCGCCCCAGGAGGAAGACCTATGCCCATAGCTGGTTTTGTCTGCGATGCGGAGGAGATGCCCGTGACGATCGAGGCGTGTCTCGCCTGTGCGCGGGCGGGTGCCTTGCCGGGCTGCCATCAAACGGCCCCGGTGATCGCCGGCATCGTACATGGCCTGCGCCCCGACGATTTCGGGCTAACAGTAACGACACTGATCGGCTGCGCCCGCAAAGCGCGGCTGATGCATGAATCACCCTACTGGTTAAAACCGGCCCAGTCGTACTGGGCCTTTCGCGGCCAGATCGTCCACAGTCTCGCGGCGCAATATGCGGCCGATGATCCACACGCGCTCGCCGAACAGCGTTTCAGCCTGCGAGTTGAAACGCCCGATGGCGGCACGATCGAGATCAGCGGTCAGCCCGATCTGGTCTTAATCGATCACCGCCTGGTGGTTGACTTCAAAACGACCAAGAGTGTGCCGACCGGCTGGCGCTCCTACGTCTGCCCTGAAACCGATCAACTGATCAGCGAAGGACCGTATGCGCTGCGGCGCAAGTCACTCGACTGCCCGCACTGCCGGCTCGGTCAACACACCGTGAAGACGATCGAAGTGATCGGCCCGCCGCGTGCCAAGCGAGATCACGTGCTGCAACTCAGCCTGTATCGGCTGCTGCTGCATCACCACGGCATCGAGGTGGACACCGGCGCGCTGGTGTACATGGACATGGACACGCAGTGCCGTATCCCGGTGGACCTGCTGTCGCTCGAAGATGCCGAGCACTACCTGCGCGAGCGGGTGGCGCTGGCCGTGCAGTCCGATCTGCCCCCGATCCTCACCGACGAAGACGAACTATGGGCCTGTGACTATTGCCCCGTTCGTCAGGTTTGTGAACTACGCCACGGCGGCCCCGTCGGTAAGGCCGCCCAGCACCTTAACTCACCGGAGGACACCTAATGGCAACGTCAACTTCAACTAAATCCGATAGCGCCAAGACGACCAAGAAGCCGGCCAACAATCTGTTCACCGGCGTCGGCCGCCTCGGACGAGAACCAGAATTACGATACAGTGCGGATGGCCGTGCCTGGTGCAAGACCTCGCTCGCGATCTTTCAGGGCGAGGACAAAGACCCGATCTGGCT
>JAUQXD010001258.1 GCA_030834835.1 Thermoflexales bacterium
GGGGAAGTAGCCGATCATCCCGCCCGACCAATGGATGTCTTGCAGTGCGCCCAGCGCGGTGGTCGGCGGAGTGATGCCCATGAAGTCTTGCATCCTGGCATTCCACGCTTCCGGCACATCCGCGATCTTCAAGCGGCCCTCGATCATCTCGTTCTCCAACTCGAAGCGCAGCATGATGTGCAGGCCATACGTCACCTCGTCGGCTTCCACGCGGATGAGCGACGGGCTAACTTTGTTTGCGGCCCTGTAGAATGAATCGAGCGTTTGATCGGCCAACTGCGCCGGGAACGCGGCTTGCAACCTGGGGAAGAAGAATTGCCAGAAGGGGCGGCTGCGGCCCACCAGGTTTTCCCACATACGCGATTGCGACTCGTGCATGCCCAGCGACGCCCCATCGGCCAACGGGGTACGTTCCAACTCCTGATTGAAGCCTTGTTCATACAGCGCGTGGCCGCATTCATGCAGCGTGCCGAACAGCGCCGGCGAGATGAAATTCCGATCGACCCGCGTGGTGATGCGCACGTCGCCGATGGAGAAACTCGTCGTGAACGGGTGCACCGATCGATCCTGCCGCCCCCGACCGAAATCGAAGCCGTAACGCTTGATGACGTCCAATCCGAAGTTCCACTGCGCCTGTTCGTCGTACTCGCGATGCAGCACTTCGTCGCTGACGACATCGGCTTTGGCCGCGATCTGCCGCACCAACTCGATCAGGTCGGGCTTGATCGAATCGAACACGGCCTTCACTTCCGACGTTTTCATATCCGGCTCGAATTGATCGAGCAGAGCGTCGTAGGGCTTCTCAGGATAACCCAGCGCATCGGCCAATTTGCGATTGAGATCGACGATCTTCTGCAGGTACGGCTCGAACGGCTTCCAGTCCGATTGGGCGCGCGCCTGCGTCCATACGTCCACCGCCTGACCGGTAACGCGCGCGATCTCGGCCACCAGATCAGCGGGCACTTTGCGCGCTTTATGATAGTCGCGACGCGTGACGGAAATCAAGCGCGCATCGTCGGAATCGGGATCGAGTTTGTCGGTTTCGTGCGCGGCCGCATCGATGAGGCGGCCGGTTTCGTCGGCGGTGAACAGTTCGTGCGAGATTTTTTGCAGCGTGGCGCTTTGTTCGGCGCGAGCGTTGCTGCCGCCGGCAGGCATGTAGGTCTGCTGATCCCAGCCGATGAGGGCATTGGCGCGGCGCAGGTCGTGTATTTCACCGAGACGAGTTTTGAGTTGATCGAGTGAGGTGGCCATGATGGTCCTTTGGGTGGGGTAATTGCCGTTATTATACTCAGAATGCGGTCGAGAGGTTCAAGAGAAGTGATCGGTAATTGGTAATCGGTGATCGGGTTGCGCGATTATCGCACTGTGTGACTATCCCACTATTGCACTCAATCGCCAAATATCCCGGCCAACGCCTTCTGGAAGCCGCTGCGCGGCGCTTGTCCGGCTACTCGTCCCGATTGGCCGTTGATGGCGACCGCATACTTCTCGTTTTTATAACGATAAGTTGTCAGCCAGAGCGGCAGCAGCGTCAACTTGT
>JAUQXD010001259.1 GCA_030834835.1 Thermoflexales bacterium
TTGCAGCCGATCATCACGACATACGCAACGAGTTTTCTGTTCGCGGGATTGGCGCTGTTCATTCTGCCTAATCCGGGCGGCGGCGTGCCTTCAACGTTCACGCTGTTCTATCGGGACACGACGCCAATCGGGCTGCCGTTGGCTTTCTATGTGATTCTACTTGTCCTAATCGGTTGGTATGCGATCCGCCAGACACGTTACGGTCGCTATCTCTTTGCGGTAGGCGGCAAGGCCGAGGCCGCGTATGAAACGGGCGTGCCCGTGAGCGCGGTGCAGTTCAGCACCTACGTCATCTCTGGCTTGATGTCGGCCGTCGGCGGCATTGCAATTACGCTGCTTACCGGCTCGGGCAATGCGCAGGTCGGCGATGCGCTGACACTGAGTTCGGTGACAGCGGTCGTCATCGGCGGTACGGCATTGAGCGGCGGCGTGGGCGGCGTGGCCGGGGCCATCATCGGCGCAATCGTTCTCGGCCTGATTCGCAACATCATTTCATTCGCCAACGTCGAAACGTGGTGGCAGACCTTTGTGAATGCGGCCATCATCGTGATCGCGCTGGCGATGCCGGGCATCATCAATCTGTTCCGGAGGAAACGCGCATGAAACGCATTGCGATTTCCCCGCCAATCGCGGCCGTCTTGCTGGCGATTACGCTGTTTTTGCTAAGCGGCCTGCTACCCAACGGCTTCGGCAGCAATCCCGAAGTGGCGATTCCGCAGGCCGTGAACATCCTGCGTTTGTCGGTGTTTCTGGGCGTGATCGCGGCCGGGCAGACGCTGGTGGTCATCAGCGGCGCTGAAGGCATCGATCTGTCGTCCGGCGCAGTGGTCACGCTCACAGCCATTGTTACCTACTCGATCGTGAAGGGCCAGAACGAGAATGTACTGCCTGCATTATTGGTTGTACTCGTCGTCGGCGCGGCGATCGGGTTCGTCAACGGCATCGGTGTGACCTTCTTGAATATTTCGCCGCTGGTGATGACGCTGGGCATGTCGGGTGTGGTCAGCGGCTTGATCCTCGTCGTGACGCAGGGCAATGTCAGCGGCGCAATCGCGCCGATTATGACGCAACTCATCGCGCGGCCTGTTTTTCTGGGGATTCCGGGCGCAATCGTCATCTGGATCCTCTTCGGTGTGTTGATGTGGCTGTTGCTGGAGCGCACGACCTTTGGCAAGCAACTGTTCGCGATCGGCACCAATCGCACCACGGCACGATTGTCGGGGGTCAACGTGACGGGCATGGTGTTGGGCACGTACGCGCTGGCGGGGCTACTCGCTGGATTGGGCGGCTTTCTCGTCGTGGGGAACACAGGCGTCGTTCACATCCGCATCGGTGATCCATTCCTGGTCCCGTCGATTGCGGCGGTAGCTGTGGGCGGCACGCTCCTTTCGGGAGGCAAGGGCAGCTACTGGGGCACGATGGCGGGCGCGTTGGTGCTGACGCTGATCACAAGCCTGTTGACGACGATGCAGATGCCGGAGTCGGTGCGGCGGATGGTGCTAGGCGCGACGCTGCTGATCATGATCTCGCTCTACGGGCGACAGCGCAGCCTGCGACAATAAACGCGATTAACCGCTGAGGACCCAAAGTGCGTGGAGACAATCGACAAATCGCTCAGCGTCCTCTGTGATCTCGGTGGTGAAATTTACTTTGAATGATGCGGATAAGGTGCTATGACTAAACAACTGAACAGCAAGACGATTACGTATGAAGAACTGGCGAAGGTGATCGATCACTCACTGTTGAAGCCGGAGTTGACCGAGGCCGAAGTGATCACGGGATGCAAGTTGGCCCATCAATACCATGTGGCGTCGGTGTGCGTGAAGCCGTGCCATGTGAAGTTAGCGGCAAAAATCCTGCTCGGCTCTGATGTCGCCGTCGGTACGGTCGTCGGTTTTCCGCATGGCAACTCGACTACAGCAACGAAAGTGTTCGAGACAAAAGACGCCATCGCCAACGGCGCGACCGAGATCGACATGGTGATCAACATCGGCGAACTGCGCTCGGGTCACGCCGACTACGTGCGCGACGAAATCAAAGCGATCGTCGAGGTGTCGCATCCCAGGGCGATTGTCAAGGTGATCT
>JAUQXD010001260.1 GCA_030834835.1 Thermoflexales bacterium
CGCGCCGATCGAGATGGGCGCGCAGCAGTTCGATGCACAACTCCGGGGTGAGGTTTGGCACCAGGCGGCACTCGATCTTGGCGAAGGCATAGGTGGGTAGCACGGTCTTCAGGCCCTCGCCCGTGTAGCCCGCGTTAAGGCCGCAGATGGTCACCGTCGGCCCGTAATAGAAGCGTTTCAACACGTCCAGACCGTGCTCGTCGTTGATAAAGCGCTGAATGCCCAGCGCCGCTGTCTTCTTCGCTTCGTCGAACGGCATGGCTTGCAGCATGGCCAATTCGGCGTCGTCGGGCGCGCGCACGTGATCGAGATAGTGATCGATCGTGATGTTGTCGTGCTCGTCCTTCAGCGTGTTCAGCGCCCAGATCAACCGCCAGACCGGGCTGGGCGCGATGGCGGCGTAACCGGAGTGCAGATCGCGCTGCGCGCCGCGCACGTGTAGTTCCAAATATTGAATGCCCTTCAGGCCCAGCGTCAGCGCGATGCGATCGTCTTCGTTCTTGCCGCCGGTCTCCCACAGGCAGCCGTCGGCCTGAAGTTGATCCGCGTGGGTGCGCGCGAAGCCGGCCAGATGTGGGCTGCCCACTTCTTCTTCACCTTCGATGACCCACGTGATCTTGAGGGGCAGATCGCCGATCGTGTTTTGCCATGCCTCGATGGCGTGCAGGCGGCACATGAGATCGCCCTTGTTATCCGATATGCCGCGCGCGAAGAGTTTGCCGTCGCGCACGTCCGGCTGAAACGGCGGCGTGGTCCACAGATCGATCGGATCGGGCGGCTGTACGTCGTAGTGATTGTAGATCAGCAGCGTGCGCGAGCCGTCGCCCAGCGTCGCCAGCAGGACGGGCGCGCCGCCGGTTTCAATCGTCTGCACCGTCGCGCCCAGATGGGTCAAATGGACGCGCACCAGATTGGCCATCTCGGCCATGCCCTGGCCGGTGGCGGCCACGCTGGGCTGCGCGACAAAGACTTTGAGGTCGGCGATGAAACGATCGCGGTGAGCGGCGAGGTAGTCGTCGAAGCGCTGCATGGTCTTCTCCCGTGGTGCAGGATGCAAGATACGAGATGCAAGATGCAGACTGCTGGCTGTGCGCCAAGTCTAACACGGAATGCGGAGGACGCAATAGGCACAGAGAGTTTCAAACCCGACTGCCGCAGGACGCCGAGCCCAGCCAGGTGTGCGGATTGCCGTCCCAACACCAGCCAAGATTCGGCTGGCCTGCATGATTGATCCAAATGGCCGGAACACGTTTGTCGCCGCGATAGCGCGAGGCGAGCAGCGAAAAGCAATTGTTTTTCATCAAGAACGCCGGATACTGGGTCACCAGAGCCACGCCTTCATCGATGGTGATCGGCGAGCGCTGCTCAGTCCTAATCACTTTCAATGCCTCACCGGGCGCAAGGTTGAGGCTGCCTTTGCCCCGGTCGATATCGACCAGCAGGTAAGCTGGTCCGTCTGGCAGGCGCACCTCATCGATCGGCGTGAAGTCGTGCGGCTCACGCGGATACAATTTGGTACACCCCGGTTGACCGTTGCGTTCCACCAGTGACATCGCCTTGTCAACGGACACCAGATCGCTTTTAACCACGATCACAAACGGCAGTTGACCCTGCTCTAAATCAACTTCAAGTGGGACAATATCCTCAATTCTAACCTTGAGCGGTTTGAGGTGTTTCAAAAATTCCCCGGTCGGCAGGCCGGCGGCGGCGGGGTAGCCCCTTTGAAGCAGGTTGTTGATTTGACGATCGAACTCCTGGCTCAAGGTTGCGTGGTCGGCATGATTCAAGGTGGCCCCTCCTGGCAGTAGAGATGCAAGGTATGGTGCGATACGGGTAAGTTTATCATGGGTCGCGTAGCCCGCCACACGCATCACGGCCCACGTGTTATAATTTCTCGCGCTTACCAGCGCCGCTTACCAGCGCCCTTATCGGGTAACTCTGATTGAAAGGACACGATCATGCTGTTGAATGCACCAACCGGTGAAATGGGCGCGGCGATTATCGCCTATTGCATCATCATACTCGGGTGCTTTCCCGCCCACGAATTCGGTCACGCCTGGGTGGCGACGCGCCTGGGCGATACGCTGGCCCTGCGCGAAGGGCGCGTGACGCTGAATCCGATGGCGCACATCGATCCGATCGGGGCGTTGATTCTGGCCGTGGCGCCCTTTGGCTGGGCCAAACCCGTGCCGTTTTATCCGAGCAATCTGCGCAAAGCGCCCAGCATCTCGGCCGGCATCATCCTGGTGTCGATTGCGGGCATTACGATGAATTTGCTGCTGGCGGCGATCTTCGCGCTGCCGCTGCGCTTCAATCTGGTGCAAGACGCCACGCTGTTTCAGGTGCTCTTCCTCATCGTGCGCATCAATTTGTTTCTGGCCGTCTTCAACCTGATTCCCATTCCGCCGCTGGACGGGTCCAAAGTTCTGGCCGAACTGCTGCCGTATCGCTATCGCAACGTGATCGATGCGCTGGAGCGCTACGGCATGTGGATCATGCTGCTGCTGATTGTGCCGCTGCCCGGCGTGGGCAGCCTGGTGAGCGTGCTGGTGACGCCGATCGTCAACGGCCTGTCCGGGTTGATGTTGGGATTTTGAGAGTCCTGTACCGCCTCCGACAGTTCATGGGCGGCCTGACGGCGCGCGTGTCAGAAGCGGATCGCCGTGAAGCCGATGAGGTGCTGCCGCCCGCCGCGCGCGCGTGGTTCCGATCGCTGCCGCGCGATGCGCAGTGGCACGGCCTCAACGTGATGCACGATCTGCAGCGCGCGGGCTACGATCGACGCGAGTTG
>JAUQXD010001261.1 GCA_030834835.1 Thermoflexales bacterium
AACGAAGTCGGCGATTGGATTCCGTGGCAGGAAGTGGAGACCTTCACCAACTCGACGGGCGACGATGCCCATTACGTGATCGATAACGTCAGCGGCGAAGTGCAATTTGGCCCGGCCATCCGCCAGCCGAACGGCGTCGAACGCTACTACGGCTTGATTCCGCCTAAAGGCAAGCAACTGCGGTTTGGCCGCTACCGATCGGGTGGCGGCACGATCGGGAACGTGGGCGCGAATACGCTCACCGTGTTGAAGTCGTCGATTCCCTACGTCGCGCGCGTCAATAATCGTTTGCCCGCGGCAGGCGGCCTCGATCAAGAATCGTTGGACTCCGCCAAGATGCGCGCCCCGCAAGCATTGCGCACACGCAATCGTGCAGTGACGGCCGAAGATTTTGAGCATCTAGCGAAACAGGCGAGTCAAACCGTTGCGCGCGCCCGCTGCATTCAAGCGCGATCGGAAGAGAAGACCGATGCGCCCACACCGGGCACGGTCGAAGTATTGATCGTGCCGCAGGTGTCGGTGGGCGGACGCATCACGCCGCAGACGCTGCAGCCCGCGCCGGAGTTGATCGAAGAGGTGCGCAAGTATCTGGATGAGCGCCGTTTGCTGACGACGAATCTGGTGGTGGACAGCCCCGCCTACGTCGGTGTCGCCGTCGAAGCCACAGTGATGATCCACAAGCACGCCAGCGTTGAACGAGTGCAGGCGCAGATCGTCGAGCGTCTATCCAAGTACGTCGATCCGTTAGTCGGCGGACCCGATGGGCAGGGTTGGCCCTTCGGGCGCGATCTATACCTGTCGGAAGTGATGACGATCATGCAATCCGTCAGCGGCGTGGAGTTCGTGCAAGACGCGACCCTGTATCAAGTCGATCTGCGCTCCGGGCAGGCCCGTGCCGCCGGCCAGAAGATCGCCCTGACGCAGGACGCGCTGTTGTTTGCGTATGATCATCGGATTACGGTGAAGGTGAGGGTGTAGTAAATTGGTAAATTAGTCGATTGGTAGATTAGTCGATCTGGCTGGCCGACCGCCACTAATTTACTAATGTACCAATCTACTATCCACGGATACCTCCATGTCCTTTGGCAAACTCGAAATCAAATACGCGGATGGCACGAGCGGCGTCATCGAACTGACGAAGCCGCAGCTGATACTGGGGCGCTCGGCGGATGTCGATATTCCGCTCAACGATCAGCAGGTCTCGCGGCGGCATGCGGCCCTGTTGTGCGGACCGGACGGGGTGCGGCTGGTCGATGCCGGTTCGGCCAACGGCACGTTCCTGAGCGGAGCGCGATTGCCTGCGCAGCAGCCCGTGCCCTTATCCGACGGCGCGCAGATTCGCGTGGGCCAGACGCTGATCAAATTTGTTGCGCCCGTTGCCGACAAGACGACCACACCGATTCGCATGCGCGCGGCGGCGCAACCCAAGCCTGCACCGGCCGAGGGCAAGCCCGACGAGACGGCGATCAAGCGCAAGCCGGCGGTAACTGCGCCACCTGAAGCAGCGCCGGTTTCATCGCCGCCAGCTTCATCGGCGCCACCGCCGTCAGGCACACCACCGCCCCCATCGTTCACGCCGCCACCACCGAGCGAAGTCGAGGCTGAGCCTGCGCCCGAACCGCAGCGGCCGATCACGCCGCCGGGCATGCCCATCGATCAGAGTTCGTATCTCAAGTATCTGCCATCGTTCCTCGGCGGCAACGAATTTCTGGGCCGTTTCCTGCTGATTTTTGAGCAGATTCTCACACCGTTCGATCGACAGATCGATCAACTCTATCAATACTTCGATCCGCGTCTTGCGCCGCCCGACTTTCTGCCTTGGTTAGCTTCATGGCTTGGCCTCGTGCTCGATGAACGTTGGCCGGAAGGTCAACGCCGCGAGTTAATCCGCGCGGCTGTTGAATTGTATGAATGGCGTGGCACGCGGCGCGGCCTGAGTGAGTTTCTGCGGCTGTATACCGGCTTCACGCCGGAGATCATTGAGCCGGGTGTGGGCAAAGGCGCGAAGGCCGATCAGGCCCATCGCTTTGTCGTGCGGATCAAATCATCGGAACCGGACAAACTCGATCGGGCGTTGCTGATGTCCATTATCGATCTTGAAAAGCCCGCTCATGCGGGGTACAAACTGGAAGTGGTGCGTGATGCGTGATGCGTGTCTAATTCATCACGCACTACGCACCACGTAACACGAAGGCGATCATCATGTCCCAGCGAATAACCGTTGCCATCATTCTACTCTGCACTTTCGCGCTGTTGGTTGCCTGTGGCGGCAACACCACGCCCGCTGCACCCGGCGACAGCGCGACGCAGTTGGCACAAACGGCCGAAGCGATTTTGACAGCGACGGCCGCGCCCAAAGTCACGCCGACGGCCACCGTGCCGCCGATCGTGCCGCCCACTCAAACGCCGGATGTGCCGCCGCCGCCCGCGCCCACGGCTCAGCCCGCGCCCTGCACCAACGACTCCAAATTTGTCGAAGATATTACCGTGCCGGACGGCACACACTTTGCGCCGGGCACGCCCTTCGATAAAACGTGGCGCATTCAAAACACCGGTACCTGCACGTGGGACACGACCTATCAATACCGGTTGATCAACGATGTGGGTATGGCCGGGCAGAATTTCAATCTGCCGCAGACGGTCGCGCCCAATGCCACGATCGATATCACCGTTAAGTTTGTATCGCCGATGACGGCGGGCAAGTATCGCAGCCAGTGGCGTATCTTCGCGCCCGATGGTTCACCTTTTGGTCAGCGTCCCTACGTGGAGATCGTTGTCCCGTAGGGCTTAACCAGCCTATCGGACGCAGATTGGCGCAGATGAACGCAGATAAATCCAAATCTGCGAAATCAGCGTTTATCTGCGTCCCATTATTTTAACGATGCTTAATCAGATCAAGCGGCATATTCTTCAACATCCGGTGGCTTACGCGATCGGCGGCGCAGTCTCTGGCGTGATCGTGATCGCGCTGGCGTGTGTGGCGTTGGTCGTGCTGCGCGTCGTCGTGCCCACCGCTCAATCGACCCCCACGCCCGTTGTGACGGCTGCCGCCATCATCACGCCGACAATCACCGCCACGCTGGAAGCCGCCGCCTGCGCGCAGCCGCCGCTGAAACCGATCGAGCCGACCACACTCAACGCTGCAACCAATCCTCAGATTTCCACGCCGCGCGGCCGCGCCGGTGATCCGCTGCCCTTCCTCGAACTACCGTTTCCGTGCAACGGCATTGACAGCGGCTTCGGCTGCACCGACGCGCAATTTCGCCGCGCCAGCCAGCGTTATCGCGCGGGCGGACGCATCAACAGTTTCTTCGATCATCTCTACCCGTTGTATCCTGCGCCGCGCGCCAAAGCCGTGACTGCAGGCCGCGAACCCTTCGACACGCCGATCGGTGATCGCATCCTCATCTTCGACGGCAGCGCCAGCGAACTGGATTACTACAGCGGCCATCCCGCGTATGATTTCATGCCCTACGTGCCGCGCACACCCACCACGCCCGTCTTCGCCGCCGCCGCTGGTCTGGTGATGGACGTCAACACGCACGCCGCGTCGGGCGCGTTGTATGTGAAGATCAAGCACAGCGTCGTGGGCGTGGGCGACTTTCAAACGATCTACTGGCACTTGCATCCCGATCAATTTTTCGACGCGATGAAGAGCCGCGTCAATCAGCCCATCAACGCGGGCGAGCGGCTGGGCACGATGGGCAACACGGGCTGGAGCACGGGCCATCACTTGCACTTTGAAGTGCGCTTCGATCGCAATGGCGACGGCGTGTTCTCCGCCGACGAGACGATCGATCCCTACGGCTTCACGCCCAGCGCGCAGTATCCCGTCGATCCGTGGGGGGCGGCGCAAACCTTCGTCGATGCGCGCGGCGCGACGTACACGCACGCGCCCAGCCTGAGCTGGTATTTGTGGCTGCATCCGTTGGGCGTGAGCGCGCAAGTGCCGCCCGATGGCGGCGGCCAGATCGATTTATCGATCAGCGCGTTGGTGACAACTACCGTTGAAGCGTCCACCTGTGCCCCGATTGGATCACTGCCGCCCAACGGCACCGTCAACTGGTCGCTGTCGCCCGATCCGAATCCCACCGATTCGACGGCAGGCACAGGCAATGCGCACACACTGTCCGTGTTCGACGGGACGGGCAATCCAGTGGACAAGTTCGATCCGCCATTGGAAATTCAAATTCCCTTTGACGATGAGGATTTGACCAACGTCGATCCGAACACGCTGATCATTTATCGCGCCGAAACCGATCGAAACGAGTGGACGCCATTATCGACGCAATTGGACTTGCAGAAGCGATTGGCGATCGCCTTTACCGATCGACCGGGCCGCTTCAGCCTGATGGGCAAACCGATCCGCGATCTGGTGCCGCCCGTAACCGACATTCAATTTACGGGCGTGACTTCACCCGATGGCGCGTTCTACGATCAAGTCACGGTGACGTTGACCGCGACTGATGCCAGCGGCATCCAGCAGATCGAATACAGTCTCGATGGCGGTTCGACGTGGCAGGTGTACACGTCGTCGTTCACGGTCGCGCCCAGTGGTGTGCCGCAGCCGCTGGAACCGTCAGACGAGGTGGGCGAAACCTTTGGCGGCGGGCCGGGGCGATTTGTGGTGCTGGCCTCGGCGACGGATAAAGCGGGGAACGTGGAAGAGCCACCGGCCTATCGGAGTCTGGTGATCGATCCGTCGCTTGCGCCAACGCCGACACCTACTCCAACACCCACTCGCCGCCCGGCGACACGCACGCCCACTCCGACACCGACGGCCACGCGGCCACCGATCGTCTTTACGGCGAAGCCCAATCCGATCGGGCGCGGGGCCTGCACGATTTTGTCGTGGGCGGTCGAGAACGTGAAATCGGTCCGGCTCAATGGCGAGGGAGTGCGCGGGCGCAGTCAGCGCGAGGTGTGCCTGTTTGAAACCACGACTTATACGCTGCGCGT
>JAUQXD010000130.1 GCA_030834835.1 Thermoflexales bacterium
CAGGCTCGTCGCTCGATTGTCGCTCACTGTGCCGCCGGTCTGCTCCAGCCGGCCGCTGGCGTTTGCCACGTAAATGCCGCCGCCGTTCGAGGCCGCGTTGCCGGCAATCGTCCCATCGCGCAGGAACAACTGGCCGTCTGAGACGTACACTCCGCCGCCCTGGCTGGCCTGATTATCGAGTACGGCGCTGCCGGAGATCGTCATAGTCCCGGTCAGGACGCACGCGCCGCCGCCGTTGGACACCACGGTATTGCTCAACACCCGACCGTTCCACGCCTGAAAATCGCCCCCGCCTTCGATGCCCACACCGCCGCACGAGCCTTCCGTCGAGTTGTTGACAACGTCGCCGCCGCGCAGGCTGTATTTGCCGCCGTGCAGCTGCACGCCGCCGCCGAACAGACCCGCAAAATTGCCGCCGACGACGCCGCCCAACTGCGTTACCGTGGCGCCGCCTTCAAGATAGAGACCGCCGCCCGATTGTACGCTGCTGTTGCGGCTAACCTGGGCCGCCGTGCCCAACGTCACCGTTCCGGCCGCCACATAGTAACCGCCGCCAACGGCCGCCCGGTTATCGGCCACCACGCCGGCGAATTGATTGACCACGGCGGTCGGCTGCAACACCGCCAGGCCGCCGCCCCGCCCGATGTCTATGGACACGGTATTCGTGGCGATCAGCGCGTTGTGGATCGTGAGCTGTCCGGCATCGACGAGCACGCCGCCGCCCTGCAGCGCGGCCGAATTGCTGATGATGCGGCCGGCGTTCAGCTGCGCAACCGCCGGGCCGTTGGCGACCAACAGGCCGCCGCCCCAATTTGAGGCGGTGTTGTCCGAAATCTCACCGCCGTTTTGAATGAACCGGCCGTCTTGCACAAAGACCCCACCACCGTCCACGGCCGAGTTAAATGAAATCGCGCCGTCATCCTGCTGGAAGATCGCCAATTGATCGGCCACATACACCCCGCCGCCGCTGTTGCCGATCACTGGCGGGAAGTCGGTCGCCACGTTGTTGTAGATCGAGCCGCTCACAAACACCACTGAGCCGGTGTTGATGTAAATTCCGCCGCCCTGTATGGCTTGATTGTTGGCAATTGTGACCTGCGTCAGGCGCACGCGGGCCTTATCGGTGACCAGCAGGCTGCCGCCGTTACACGAGCCGGCGCAACCGGTCTGCAGGGTTAGCTGGCCGCCGGCGAGCGTCAGGTTCTCGATCGCCACCTGCGGCGCGATCGGGTTGACGATGGGCGCGGCCACGGTCATGACGCGCTGGCCGCTCAACGCATACAGCGTCGTGGTCGGCGTGCTGCTCGTCAGCGTGATCGATTTATAGACGGTGACGCTGGTGATGTACGTACCCGGCACAATGTCGACCGTGTCGCCGTCCGCCGCCTGATCGAGGCAGGCTTGCAGCGAGGTCGGGCAATTCGCGCCCGGCCACATCCACGTCAGAGCGTAGGGTCTCGCCTGCGCCTGAGGCAGACTGCTGAACACCAACCCCAACGCCAGTGCGGCGCCCGCGACACTGATCACCGCCGCCATCATTCGAACTGCGTTTCGCACGATCATGGTAGAGTCCTTTCCTGACAACTCATCAGGCCGCTCGCGATAACGCCTTGAGCATATAGAGTTCACTCAGTTCAAAGCCGTGTTTCCGATAATACTCGCGCGTGCCAATGGCGGAAATGACGGCCAACCGTTGATAACCCGCCGCGCGCGTCAAAGTTTCGGCCGCCTCGATCAACTTTGCGCCCAGGCCGCTGTGCTGCGCCTGCCCCGATTGACCTTCGCGTCCGATCTCGACGACCGGGCCGTAGACATGTACCTCACGGATGATGGCCGCGCCCTTCAGCTCGGTGAAAGCCGTCGGGCCGAACGGATCGATCGAGGGCAGCGATAACCGCAGAAAACCCGCCAATTTGCCGTCGATCGTGTCGATGCTCAAAAACAACTCGCGCCCGCCGCGCGTCTCGTACTCGATCGTGTTGACGTGATCGATCACGTCCGCAGTGGCGTGTCGCACCTCGCGGCAGCGCACGCACGGGCAGGCGCGACCCTCGCTCGCCAGGCGCTGCTTCACTACTTCACGCAAGTTGGAGAGCGTGCTGCCCGCCACGATGTGCTCTTTAGGAATATCGCGGATGATGCGATTAAGCCGCACGTAGCGCGGCGTGCTCGTTTTGCAGTCGGCAATGAGTTCGATCAATTCAGCGTCGGTGTACGGCTGGTACTCGCCCCGATCGAACCACTGCACCAACTCGGCTTCGCGCACCAGGGCATTGGGGTAAATCTTCAATTCGTCGGGGCGCAGGCCGGGATCGGTCCACAGGCGCAGATAATCGATGCGATCTGATTCCGGTGTCGCGCCCAGCAAATTGGGCATCCAGTGCAGTTGAATCTTGAAGCCTGCCGCGCGCAACAGCGTGACGGCCTGCCGTGTTTGCTCGACAGTGTGGCCGCGCTTATTGAGTTCCAAAATATGATCGTCACAGCTTTGCGCGCCCAGCTGCACCTTCGTCACACCGTAACTTCGTAAGCGGCGCACTTCGTCGGCATCGACGTAGTCCGGGCGCGTCTCGACGACCAGGCCGACGTTGCGATGGACGGCGGTTTCGTTCAGGTGATGAGCCTCTTCCAACGAAACGGCGTCTACGCCATTCAGGGCGTCAAAGCAGCGCTTGATGAACCAGCGTTGATACTCTTCGGGATAGTACGACCAGGTGCCGCCCAGGATGAGCAATTCGATCTTATCGGTGGCGTGGCCAATGTTGTCGAGCGCACGCAGACGGCTCAACGTCGTGTGGTAGGGATCGAAGCCGTGAGACTCGGCGCGGCTGGCGCCCGGCTCGTCGTGCAGATAGCTCTTGGGCATGCGCACGTCGGTGGGGCAGAAGATGCACTCGCCGGGGCACGGAAACGGCTTCGTCAGCACCGTCACCGTCGCCACGCCGGAGATCGTGCGCGTAGGTTTCATCTGCAAGCGGCGCAGCACCCCGGCATCGAAGGTCAGTTGGCCGCTGTCGCAGAAGTGGCGATACGCCGCCACCAGTTGATCTTTGGAGAATTGGCCGCGTTCGCGCGGATAGCGGCGCAATAGCCGTTCCAGGTCTTTGCGGCGCGGTTGAGGCAGCGCGGCGATCGATGCGATCAGCCGGAGCAGCTGCGCTTCCTCGTCGGGCGTCACCGCCCAATCGTGTCTGGCATACCAGTCGGCGGTTCGCATAATTTTAACGAGTGATGAGTGAAAAGCTATTACTCATCACTCGTTACTCGTCACGCTCAATTCTTCAGTCCACGAATTTATACTTGATCAACGTCCACAGGGCTTTGGGGCCTTCGCGCCAGGTGATCTTTTTGCCTTCGCTGTACTCGCGCCCGTAGTAAGAGATGGGCACTTCAAAGATGCGATGGCCGCGCTTCAGCACTTTCGCAGTGATCTCCGGCTCCAGTTCAAAACGCTTCGAGCGCAGCGGAATGCCCTTGATGACCTCGGCGCTGAAGACCTTGTAGCACGTTTCCATGTCGCTAAGGATGGTGTTGTACAGCAGGTTCGTGACCAGCGTCAGCGCTTTATTGCCCAGCATGTGCCAGAACAACATGGCCTTGCGCGGGCCGAGGAAGCGGCTGCCATACACGACCTTGACGCGTCCCTCGACAATCGGGCGGATGAGCAGCGCATAGTCACGCGGATCATATTCGAGGTCGGCATCTTGAATCAAGATGATGTCGCCCGTGGCCCGATCGATGCCGGTGCGCACGGCGACGCCCTTGCCCTGATTGACGGGTTGATAGATCACCGTCGTGCCGGGCTGAGACTCTTCGGCTTTCAGCAGTTCGCGGGTCCGATCGGTGGAGCCGTCGTCGACGATGATGATTTCATACACAAGATCAACGGCGCGCACCTGCTGCAAGATTTCTTGAATCGTGTTCTCTTCGTTGTAAACTGGAATAATGACCGACAGTTTCATCGTGCTCGCTTTCAGGGAAGTTGGGTAGTGAGATAGTGCGTTAGTTCGATAGTAACGCGGAGCTATGGCGACAGGGTGAGCGGTGTGTAAAGCTCGTGTAAACTATCGCACCATTGAACTAAGCCACTATCGCACTATTTGACTACTCCACTGGATTGGTTATAATCAGAGTCGTTGCGGGTGTAGCGCAGTGGTAGCGCAAGTGCTTCCCAAGCACTGGGCCGTGGGTTCGAATCCCATCACCCGCTCCATGAACCAGACTTCGGAAGTCCCTCCGGCTTCCGAAGTTTTTTGTTGCGCCGCACTGGCGTGCGCCGCATACTTGCGCCGCATTATACCGCAGGTTGTGATGACCACCATCGCTCCGAATTCCAGACTGCCCGTTGCCCGATTTCGCGCTGCCGCCAGGCTCACACCTGCCACATATCGACAAGGACGGAGCGGCGGCGGTCTTTTGCGGGGGACCGGTTGACAACCTCTCCACGAGTACGGTATAGTTTGAGCGTGACACGTTTGATCAACGATTGGACCAGTTAAACATGAGTGACTCACCGTTGTTTGAGGTCATCACGGACTTCTTCAAGTCCGACGATTGGCCGCATATCCAGCTGGAGGACAGGCCGGTGCTGAGCCTGAACTATAATGGCAAGCACGCCAACTGGACGTGTTACGCGCAGGCGCGCGAGGAACAGCAGCAGATCATTTTCTACTCCGTCTGCCCGGTCACCGCGCCCGTCGAGCGA
>JAUQXD010001262.1 GCA_030834835.1 Thermoflexales bacterium
CGATTGCCGGGGAGCGCGAGATTCGATCGGGCGCGGCACTGGGCGTCATCGAAACGGCCTCCGTTCCGGCCGCCATCCGATCGGCCGATGCCGGCGTCAAAGGCGCGCAGGTCGCCCTGCTGGAAGTTCGCCTGGCCGACGGCTTGCACGGCAAAGGCCTGACGCTCTTCACCGGCGAGGTCTCCGATGTCGAAGCGGCCATCGAGATCGGCGCAGGTGCGATCGAGCCGCAGCTGGTCGTCAATCAAGTTGTGATCGCGCAATTGCATCCCGAAATGAACGTGAATATCCAACAGCATACGCGGTTTGGAGAAAATCTGAGTCAGTCCAGACCACGACCTGTGGATAAGTGACACGAGAGCGTATGATGAGCCAATATGTATATCCCGAAGTCATTGTCGATACCGAATGGGTCGCCGCGCACCTGACCGACCTCAATGTCAGGCTGGTGGAAATCAACGAGGACCCGGACTTATATTCGCTGGGCCATATCCCGAACGCCGTGCACTGGCATCCCGACTGGCGCGATTACCTGTCACGCGACTATCTGATCGGGAACCGGATGGCCTATCTGGCGTCGCGCCTGCTGGGCATTCAGGCCGACGCAACTGTGGTCTTCTACGGCGCCGATCACAACTGGTGGGCGGGCTTTGCCTACTGGTTGTTCAAACGCTTCAAGCACGCCGATTGCCGCATCATGGATGGCGGGCGCGAGAAATGGATCGCTGAAGGCCGCCCGGTGACGACCGAGTTGCCGGTGTTCACGCCGACGACCTATGAAATGTCGGAAGCCGCGTCCAACCAACATGAATTTCGCCTGACCGCCGATGAATTGAAGGACCACATTCGGCAGGGCAAACGCGTGCTGGATGTGCGTTCGCCGCAAGAGTACGCCGGCGATGTCGTCTTTGTGCCCTCGGCTTTTAGAGAAATGTTCTTTCCGAAAAAGGGCCATATTCCGACGGCGATCAACATCAACTGGAAACAATCGTTGCAACCGGATGGCACATTCAAATCGGCCGACGATTTGCGCATGTTATACGAGGCGGCCGGTGTCAAATGGGATGAAGAGGTCGCCGTTTATTGTAGCGTGGGCGAGCGGTCTGGTCATACCTGGTTTGTGTTGAAGTATTTGCTGGGCCACCCTGGCGTGCTTAACTACGACGGCTCGTGGGTCGAGTGGGGCAGTCGCCCCGAACTGCCCCGCGCCAAAGGCCCGGAACCTGACCGCTGGCCCGAATAACGATTAACCATGCAGCTTGCTAAAGTCATTGGCACACTTGTCGCTTCACAAAAATACACCGGCCTCGAAGGTGTGAAGTTTCTGGTCGTCCAGCCGCTGAACAAACGACAGGAACCGGAAGGCGAGCCGGTGATCGCGGCGGACGGCACCGCCCAAGCCGGGCCGGACATGCTGGTGTTCATCGTCGCCTCGCGCGAGGCGGCCCTGGCGATGCCGGTGAAATTCGTGCCGGTCGATCATGCGATTGTGGGCATCGTGGATGAGGTAGACGCTTAACCATGTACATCGGTCGTGTCTTCGGCAACGTCGTTGCCACTATCAAGCATCCCACCTTCGATCGGCACAAGTTGATGCTGGTCGAGCGGCTGACGCCCGACGGCACGCCCACGCCCAAATACGACATCTGCGTAGACACGGTGCAAGCCGGTGTCGGCGATACCGTGCTGGTTTTGGACGAAGGTAACTCGGCGCGGCAGGTGCTGAATCAGGTGCCCAATGGCGCAGTCCGCGCCGTCATCGTCGGCGTGATCGATCGAATTGATGTAGAATAACCGTCGCAACCACGAAGCACACGAAGGCCACGAAGCAGGTTCAGGGTTATTTCGTGGCCTTCGTAGATCACACTCACTGGCTTAGATTGTGCCCGATCAAACCACCCACCCCCGGCCATTAACGTCCAATTTTCAGACCGAGCGCCTGCTGCGCGATGAGATCGTCCGCGTAGGCAAGCTGCTCTACGACCGCAACCTCATCGTCGGCACTGACGGTAACATCTCGGCAAGGCTCGATGCGAAGCGCGTGCTGTGCACGCCCAGCGGCCTGTGCAAAGGCTTGATGACGGCTGACCAATTGCTTGTGATCGATCTGGAGGGCAATCGGGTGGGCTTGCCCAACGCCGCGAATCGAAATCTCAAGCCCACGTCGGAAATGAAGATGCATCTGGAAGCCTATCGCCGCCGCCCCGCAGTGATGGGCATCGTGCACGCGCATCCGCCCAGCGTCATCGCGGCCAGCATTGCGGGGCTGGACATGGCGCAGTGTTTGATTCCCGAAGTCATCGTGACGTTAGGCGTCATTCCTACCACGAAATACGCCACACCATCGAGCGAAGAAAACGTCCACGCCATTCGCGAATTGATCGCCGGTCACGACGCGATTATTTTGCAGCGGCACGGCACGCTCGTCGTGGGCAACAGTCCCACCGATGCGTACCTGAAAACCGAGACGGTCGATCAGATGGCGCGCGTCACGCTGATGCTGGCCGTATTGGGCAAAGGGTTTGCCCTGCCGGCCGATCAAGTCTGTAAGCTGGTCGAGCAGCGGCAGGCACTGGGGCTGGCGCGCGCAGATGATCAAGGCGATT
>JAUQXD010001263.1 GCA_030834835.1 Thermoflexales bacterium
ATGTCCCACGCTGGATACCACGCCTCAAGCCGTGGACAGGCGAATAGCAGTGACCATTCGCAGGGTAAACGATGTATATTGGGAATGGAACCACCTGCAACGCAGTTCAATCACTTCACAACGGGGGGAACTTCACATGACACTCGATCGATCGTTCATCGAACTGAATCGCGCCTCAACCGAGCGGATGCGCGCCCTGGCCGCGCGCCTGACCGATGAGGAATTGCAACATCCGGTCGGCCAGCACTGGACCGTCGCCATCGTCTTCGCGCATCTGGCGTGGTGGGATCGGCGCGTGATGTACGTGCTGGATATGACGAAGAAGAACGGCCAGCTCTTCATCCCGGAGATCGATATTTTCGTCAACGATCTCTCGCTGCCTTTGTGGGCGGCCATCCCGCCCCGCGCCGCGGCCCGCATCGGCATCGAGACCGCCGAGGATTTGGATCAACGCCTCACCGATTACGACTCCACCCTGCTCGAAGAAATCTATGCCCACAACAAACGCTGGGTCGTGCGGACACTGCATCGCGGCGAACATCTCGATGAAGCGGAAGCGGCGTTAAAAGGCTGATCCTCAGCTTCGATAGCAAACACCGCGCTCTGATCGAAAATTCGTTCAGAGCGCGATTTGTTGTTCTTCCACACAACTACTATAATTCGCGGCACATTCATCTTCCCTTTGGATACTGCCATGAACACACCACCGTCTGGCCCATCAGTCATTTTGTCGTCTGCCGAACCACTGCACAGCAAAGGCAGCGACAGTCGCTTCCCATTTGCTACGGCCTTTGCAGCCCTGACTGTGATTGGAATGGGACTGGCGATCGTGCCAGTACTTCTGTTTATGAGTTTTCAGTTTGATGTGTCGGACATCGGCTGGCCAGTAAAATTAATCGGGGCGCTCCTGGGAGGCATTCTCTCCTTCTTCATCTTCCGCTGGGCCATTAACAAACACATCCTGGGCAATGTTGCACAGGCGACAGATGCGTTGGTTGAGTACGGGCAGCGGCTCAGTTTCAAGAACCCATTTCTGGCTGGCTTCATCGCGTATTTAGCGATCAACATGCTGGTATCGACCGTGGTCGACCCGATCCCAGAATCAATAAAGAAAAATTCGTGGGAAGCATACTTCATAGTCGGCCTACTGCTCAGTGTCGTGACCGGTTACTTTGCGTTCAGGCTGGCCGTCAAGCATGTGGTCTTGAAGTCGTACAGCGCCAAAAGACTGTGGCCCATGCTCGGGTTGATTTTCGTGCTCAGTATATCAACTACGTACGCAATTTCGCTGGCCGAAGTTCGGCAAGAGTGGGCGTTTCGAAATCACGTGTATTGCGAAGTTCTGCGCCCCGGTATGACGCAAGCCGAAGTGACAACGGCGCTAAGCGAGTATGGGGCGCGAGGTCAAATTCCTAGGGAATATGGCTTTGAGAGACCCGGCTCAGTTAAAGCTGTGTCGTTTACTGAGCCATATTTTGACGATTTTGAAATTGAATACCGTTTGAACCTTGTGCTAGGTTACGACTCAGATAGTACGTTAGTGGCAGTTGGGCGACGGAATTTTGATCGCGACAACTACAAGATCACCACCTCAGCAATTGAATGCCCGCTACCATTTCGCTAGAACCAGCCAGAAACAGTAAACGCCCCGACCAAAACTTCGATCGGGGCGTTTCTCTTTGAATTACTCCGCGCTCTTTGCGTTCTCAGCGGTGAATCACGCCCGCGCCGCCGCGAGTTGCGCCCGCGTTTCGTGCAAGCGGTGCATAAACGTCTGTGCGGCGGCTTTGAACAAGCCGGCGGCAAAGGCCGTGTCGCCCTCCAGCAAACCTCGCAGGCCCATCGCGTCGATCTGGATCAACTTGCTCGGCCCCATCACCTTAGCCGTCATCGAACGGCGATACGGCGCGAACAAAGCCGACAGGCCAAAGATGTCGCCGGGGTTGAACTCGCTCAGGAAGAATTCCTTGATGAGGCCGGGATCGTCGCGATCGACCACTTTGAAATACAGGTCGATGCTACCCTCGATCAGCACGTATACCTCATCGGCCGATTGCTCCGTCTCGAAAACGCTGGAGCCTTTGTCCACTTCGACTTCTTCGGCCAACATCGCGACGGCTTTCAACTGTCCATCATTACAGAAGTTGAAGAACGGAAAACGGCGCAACAATTCAGGCGAAATCATGAGACTCTGTCTCCTTGATTCCCTCGCCCGTGAGGGAGAGGGTTAGGGTGAGGGTGAATTCAGTAGATCAATAACTGTCTGCGCAGCGACTGGCACTGCCGCTTGAACCGGCGGTGTCAGTTCTTCCGTGAAGTCATACGTATACGGCGATTCCACCGCCACCACCGTGATCTGCTTCGGCAACTCTGCGCCCATCGAGCGGCCCAGCTTCAACGCCGTCATCAGCGACATATCATGCACCGCCGTTGTGTGCCCCGCCGATGGATCGTACAGATCGTCGAGATCGAAGTGATAAACTTCGCCCAGCGCGTGCTGGCCGCTGCCGATCGAGTCGATCACGATCGCGCGCTCGTAACCCACCATGCGCTCCATCAGGCTGAGGCCACCCAACGCAGCGCAATCGACCTCGATGCTGGACGTTGGAAGTTGGACGTTGGAGAGTTGCGTCTCCACGGCCTGCGCCACTTTCCAGCCTACGCCATCATCGCCGAGAATGGGATTGCCTAAGCCAACGACGAGTGTTTTCATGGTGGGACATGGTAGATTGGTACATTAGTAGATTGGTAGATTAGTCAGGCGACCCCCAATCTACCAATCCCTAATTTACCAATCTACTAATTTACTCACCTAACAATTCTGCTTGAACTCTCTCAGCACCTCGCCATCTGGTGCGCGGATGATAACTTCCAGCGGCATCTGGCCGGGCAGGCTGTGGGTGGCGCAGCCGAAGCACGGATCGTAGACGCGGAAGGCCATCTCGATCATGTTGGTCAGTCCTTCCGTGACCACTGTGCCCTTCTTGATCAGGCTCTGCGCCACCTTCTTCGTGCTCATCTGGATTGGCGCATAGTTGTTGGTCGTGCCCACGATCAGATTGACCTTTGTCAACAGGCCGCGCTCGTCGGTGTGATAGTGGTGCGTCAACGTGCCGCGCGGCGCTTCGACGATGCCCACGCCTTCGGTCGGTTTCTCGGTCGGGACGGTGTGGAAGTTATCGGAGTAGATTTCCGGATCGGTCGCCAGTTCGACGATGCGTTCCGCCGCATACAGCAGTTCGACCAACCGCGCCCAGTGCGTGGCGAGGCGTTGATGCACCGGCTTGCCGCCGAGCGTGCTGTAGAACTTCTCGTACTGTTCCTGCGCCAGGGGCGTCGCCATCCCATCGGAGGCGTTGAGTCGCGACAGGGGCGAAGCGACATACACACCCGAATCCTTGCCCTCGACGAAGCCCTTCCAGCCGACCTTCTTGAGATACGGGAACTTCAAGTACGTCCACGGCTCCACGTGCTCCGCGATCCACTCGGTGTATTCGCGCGGCGCGTACAAAGCGTGGCGCGTGCCGTCCGGACCGACGACACTCACCTTGCCATCATAGAAATTGATCTTGTTGTTCGCATCGACCATGCCCATGTAGTACGTCTCGTGCCGATAGATGTCGCCGAGAATCAGATCGAGGTAGGTCTTATTGCCGAGGACAAGATCGGTGAACAACTGCAAACTGAACTGCGCAAACTCAATGCCCCAGCGGCCCATTGCGGCGATCTCTTCGGCCTGCGCCTTCGTGATGCCTTTGGTCAGGCCGCCCGGGATCGACGTAGCCGGGTGCACCTTGCGCCCGCCGATCATCTCGACGATGTGGTGGCCGTTCTTGCGCGCCTGAATCACCTTGCCGCCGATCTCCAACCCGACCTTATGGATCACGCCGAGGATGTTGCGCTCGGCCACCGGTGCGTCGGGACCCATCACAAAATCGGGGCCGGCCAGCGCGTAGAAGTGCGTGGTGTGATCGGTGAAGTAGAAACCGCTGTACAACAGTTCGCGCAGCATCTTCGCGGTGCGCGGCGGATCGACGTGATAGACTGCATCGCCCGCTTTGGCCGCCGCCATGTGATGCGCTTCGGGACACACGCCGCAGATGCGATTGGTCAACAGCGGCATCTCTTCGACGGGCCGCCCCACACAGAAGCGCTCAAAGCCGCGCAGTTCGGGAATTTGAAAATAGGTATTGGCAACGTCGCCCTCTTCGTTCAAGAAGATTTCGATCTTGCCGTGTCCTTCGAGTCGCGTAATCGGATCGATCGTGATGCGTTGCATGTTTCATCTCCCTGGTAGGGGCGAATCCATGTGTTCGCCCGGGCCAATTAGCATGTCATAGGCAGACACATTGGTCTGCCCTTACAACAGCTTTAGTTCGGCGACTTCGCCGACCACGCGGGCTTCGCGGCGCGCAGCAGTGAATCGGCCAGATTGAAGCGATAGAACTGCCCGACGGGATCGACGATGCCGTCCAGAATCCGATCGATCTCTTCCGGCTCGTTCGCATCGATCACGGACGCAAACGCCGTGATGAGCCGCGCGCCGTAGTCGATGACGCCGGCCGCGGGGCCGTAGCAGCCGATGCACTGCGCGGCGGCCTGCGGGCACAGCGCGCCACAGCCCTGCCGCGTGGCCGGGCCGTTGCACGGAATACCCTGCTCCAGCAGGCACAGGTCGGGATCGATGTGCGCGACGTTTTGAATACGCACGAATTCCGTGATCTTCTTGACGGTGCGTTCGCGCGGACAGTCGTCGCACACGGTTGAGCCGCCGACCCCGATCACCGATCCAGTGGGCGGCAGTTGTGCTTCGCCATGCAGCACCTTGATTACCAGATCGATCACCGCCGCAATCTGGTGCGATTCAGGCGGACAGCCGGGCATGTAGTAATCGACCGGCACCACTTGCGCCAGCGTTTTCAA
>JAUQXD010000131.1 GCA_030834835.1 Thermoflexales bacterium
GCCGACGCCCGCGAATTCAAACTGGCTCTGTCCGCTCATCTCGACCTGCGCTTTAACGGCGCGAAAACAAGCTCCGCCGACGGCGACTGCTGGCAGTCTGATCGGGAAGCCGCCTGCCTCTACACTCGCGACAAGAACGTCCTGTGGCTGCTGGCTCCGCAGCCGGCCCAGATCGACGCATTGAAGATCGCTTATACAGCGTTTCCGTGACACCAGATCGTTCCCCAGGTTTGATCCCGTGCGCGGCTGTCAGAGACATGCCTTCGGGCGTGCCGACTGGATAGTTGTGGCGGGAACAAATTGATCGCTTGAAGCGTCACCTCTTAAGCGCACATTGTCGGGCTGCCCCCACCGATCAGGCCGGTGGCAAACCGACGGTGAACGGCTGATTTATGTCGCTTTCTTCACCTTATGACTTGCCTGCGCTGTGCAGTTGATCGAGCGTAGCCTACACGTAGGTTTGCCGTCACGTGCTCTCATGCGGCCTTCATCTATGATTCATCTACCTTCGCTATACTCAAATCGACCATGAGTTTACTGGACTAACATAAGAAAGGAGTCTGAATGAGTCTACAGACCTTGCATCTTACTCGGCCTGCGGTAGTGAATCGTTTAGCTAACCCGGCCGCCCTCCACTCACCTACTCCGCGCAACTTACGCCGCACCGAACGTGCTCTCATCGATGGTCTTCAAGGCTGGGCACGCGCGGGACGCGGACTTACCGCCCTCATTGCGGTCGATCAGCCTGCCCCATTGCTCAGTTTCGATCTGGCCGTCATCCAGACCGACGCGCCGTTGTTGCCGTCACCGTATGGCGTAATCGCCGGGTTGTTGACGACGATCTCCAGACAGTCTGATGCACGCGCCGCAGTCCGCGCTGAGGCTCACTCGCTCAGTCTGCTGTTGCCCCGATCAGACTCGGCCGCCGAACCGGTCACCCGGCTCGTTGAGACGGTGGCGCAATTGTTGCAACGCACGGCCGATCAAGAACCGCTCATTATTCAGATCGATCAACTCCATCGCGCCGACAGCGAAAGCCTGAAGCTACTGCGTGCCCTGACCGCCGCACTGGCCGATACCCACCTCGTCATCGTCGGCACCTATCGCGCCGATCAGCCCATGTTGCCCGAACTGGGCGCGTGGCTGGCCGATGCCGGTGTGGTGCAAGCCGCGTGCGCGCCGGCGTGGGTCGATGATCTGCCGGTGTGGCTGGACGATTTGTTTGGCCGCAAGACACCGCTGGCCAACATGATCGAAATTGCCAAGAATCACGAGCGGTCTCTGTTGTTGGGCGGCGTGCCGTTGCTGGAAGCCTGCCGCCGCGCCGGCCGCTGGACTGACGGCCTGACGCTGTCAGAGCGCGTCATTACGCTGGCCCAGGCGTTGGGTGCCGACTACATTCTGGCCGCCGCGCGCGTGATTCGCAGCCAGATTTTGCTGGGATTGGGCCAGTGGGCCGAAGCGCAAGCCGAAGGCGATTTGGTCATCACCTCGCGCGCCTGCGCGACCGATCGCAACCTGGCGGCCGCCGCATTGTGGGGCGGTTACAAAGCCCGCTCGATGGCGAATCTACCCGCTCGCAATCTGATGGATGCCCTGCGCCGCTGGCGCATCTACGCTCGCACCACCGACGATGCGGCCTCGGCCGCTCCGATCATGGCCGACATGGTGGTGCATCTGGTCGAAACCGGTCAGATCAATGACGCCCGCGCGTGGCAGCGCGAT